>JAQWJE010000012.1 GCA_029248525.1 Candidatus Binatia bacterium | reverse complement strand
GACACCGTCAACGGCACCACACGCCAGAAGCTGGTCGACATCCGCGTGGCCGAGTGGTGGCCGGGATTCGATTACCGAGTCCTGGTGCGCTTCATCGTGCCGCTGGACGCACCCGCAACTGGCATCCATCTCACTGGAGGGAACACGCCGACAGCTCTGCAGTCCGACCGCGCGGTGAGCTGGCTTGAGGCACCTCTGCTTGCCGGCGGCATCGGCATCGTCCAGACCGTGGTCAAGGCGTCGCTGACTGGCGGCGCCGCCACGGAGGTCGCGATGGTAGAGCGCCTTCTGGCAACCCTGAACATGCGCTACTCCCAGATCTGGATCTGGCCGATGATCGAGATGCGGGCCATCACCGCTGCCTACACCGAAACAGCCCATTTTCTTCCGGGGAAGGTGGCCATCAGCGGTGGATCCAAGAACTGCATGACGCCAACGGTAGCCAGCATCCACGATGCGCGGATCACGGCGGTGTGGGGCAGTGTCTGCTCGCCCTGGCTCTCACCACTGGATCTATTGGAGGAAGAGGCGGTCGAGGACGTCGAGGCTGCGAATGACTGGTTCTTCGACGCCCTCGCGAGTGGATCGATCTCCCCCGGCCGCTTCACCGAGGAATGGTACCTCGACAAATCCTATGGCTCTCCCACCAGCCTGCAGCAACTGGCTCTTGCCGCGGGCTGGACCTGGGAGGACCTCCGCGCTCTTACCAGTTCCACCGCCGCCGACTTGCATCTTTCGGTGAGCTACGACGCTCTGGTCGCCCGAGGAAACGAGTATTTCTACGCACCCGGCACACACGACTACGTGGCGAGTGATCTGGTCGAAGGCCAGGCGAGCAATCCCGAGATCCCTGTATATATCGAGGCCAACGGGGGCCACGGTCCGGGGGGCCATCCGGCCGGCGAGACCGACGAGAACAACAGATTGGCATTTTTGCGGCGGCATTTTTTGGCAACGACCACGCCAATGCTGGAGACACCCGCCTCGAGCTACTCCCTCGACGGAAACCAGCTGAGCATTGCGGTCAACTTCACAGACGGCCCCGAGCCAGCCAGCGGGCGGATCTGGTGGGCGTACGACCGGGCGCCGGGCGGATCGGGCGCCTACATTTGGGCCCTGATTCCCGACGATCAGTTTGCGGACATGACCTTCGACCCCGCCGACGGCACCTGGAAGGTGACGATCGAGGTGGATCGAAGCAAGGGGACGGTCGACTTCTGGAGCAACCACGGCCACGTCGTCGACGGAACCCAGACCTATATCTCGAGTCCCTACACGCGGGTGGATCTCACGACCAATATTCGCACCACGCGCTTCAAGATACGGGACGACGCCGTCCTGCCCATCGAGCCAAAGAAACGCAAATTCACCTTCAAGTCGTCCGCCTTCCGGGGAAGCCCGTCGGGCGTCATCACGCCAGCCTATGGCAGCGAGGGGGATCCGACCCCCGCGGGCGCGAGCGGCGGTGGCGCCACGCTCACGATCCATCAGGTCTATGGAGGCGCAGAGAACGCCGTCACCCTGGACCTCCCCGCCTCGCGATGGGAGCAGAGCGGCTCACCGCTGGTGCCGGGCTATCGCTACAAGGACAGCAAGGTTGCCGACGGCCCGATCCAGAAGATCCGGATCCGCAACGGCACCCTCACCATCGCAGGCAAGGGAGAAGGCCTCTACACGCTCGAGGGCGCACCGCAGGGCCGAATGGCGCTACGCCTCCAACTTGGGAACGGGGCCGCCTTCTGCGCGACCGCAGGGGCGAAAGGCCCTGGGACCGCAAACGACTCGACAGTAAAATTCAACAGCGACAAGTCGGCGCCGCCCGCTCCGTGCCCCCCGGTGAACCCGGCCAGCTACGGCTCGGCGACCCGAGCGTTCCTCGAGTCGCCGACGAGCCTTCTGGATTGAACCCATGCCGCAACACCTGCCAGAAGACCCCGACAGCACGATCACGGGCAGGTCAAGACTGGGATGTTCGAAACTGAATGAACAATCCGGAAAAACAGCAATGATGGAAACCATCGAAAGAGAGCGATTCAGGATGAAAAATCGATTGACGGCCGCCGTATCCAACCGGCTGGAAAAGTTAGGGATGCCGTGAGGCTCACGTCCACTCCTTCTCGCCCTCTTGTTGCTGTCCGGCGGTGCCGGCGAAGCGCTGGGGCAAACCATACAGGGCCAAAATCTGCTCGTGATCGGGCACAGTTTCTTTGTGCCGATCGCACGAGAGTTGCCGGCGCATGCCAACCGCGCCGGCGTCGTGGGCCATACCCAAAGCGAGGTCTTTTCCGGCGGGGAAAGCGGCACACCATCGTCGCTGTGGGAAAGCCCCACCAAGAGCGCCGAGATCAAGAGTATTCTGGACACCGGCACGGTGGACATCTTCGCCATGACCTACGACCCGGATTCCGAGGCTTACGAAGAGTGGATCGGCTACGCCCTCGCGGCCAACCCGGCCACCACGATCTAGATCGGCTTGCCCTGGATTGATTTCCCGTCGGACTGGACGACCGAAGCGTATACAACCACCTGGCTCACGGGACATCGCACCGGATGGCCGGCTCTCCTCGCGTCCCTTGAAGCGCTCTATCCGGGAGTCGAGATCCTGAACCTCCCCTATGGGCAGAGTGCCATCGAATTGCGGCTTCTCTTCGATGCGGGCAACCTTCCCGACATCAGCGACATGACCGGTTCGGCCAGCGACGCACTTTTCACCGACTACAAGGGACATGCCGGACGAATCCTCAAGGATACCGCCGCGATGGTCTGGTTGTCCACGCTCTACGGAATCGATCTCTACGACTACAACTGGAACCACGGCTACACGACCGACCTGCGGCAAATCGCGGGCGCGATCATGGACGAAAATGACCAGATTTATGGGACCGACATCGAGGTGGATCTGATTCGGTCGACGAAATTCATGCTTCGCGACGACGCGACCCCCCCGCTCGATCCGAACAAGCGGCGTTTTTCTTTCCGCTCCTCTTCCTACAAGGGCGAGGCGTCCGGGGTGACGACGCCCGAATTCGGCACCAGCGGCGACCCGACCAGCGCGGGCGAGACCGGCGGCGGCGCCACGCTTACGCTCTACAGCAGCACCTCCGAGACGCCCGTCATCGGTTCCGTGCAACTCTCGCTACCCGCCACGCGCTGGGAACAGACGGGCTCTGCCGCGAGACCCGGCTACCGTTACAAGGACAGCGAACAGGTCGAGGGGCCGATCCAGAAAATCCTGCTGCGCAATGGCAAATTGAGCATCTCCGGACGCGGGGCCGACCTCTATTCGCTCGAGGACGCGCCTGTGGGTGAAATGGTACTTCGTCTCACCTTGGGCAGTGGCGTGGAATTCTGCTCCACAGCGCAGCCCAAAAGCCCGGCCGAGCGCCACGATACGACAGCGAAATTCAACGGAGACAAGGCTTCGCCGATACCCGACGCCTGCCCGTCCATGCTCCCAACGCCCTATGGCTCGGCCTCGCAAGCGTTTCTTGAAGCACCCGCGAGTCTGCTGGACTGATGCCGCTGTGGCCGCCTGCGGGGGATCCTCGCAGGCGGCCCGCGCAAACTTCGAATAGCAGGGACTGCTCTGGAGGAACACTGGAGGAGCTCTGGAGCAACTCTACAGCACGCCTACCCGATCTCCGGAGGAGACCTTTCCCGATGTCCGGACCTTCGCATAGACGCCCAGATTCCCCTCGGCCTGCTGCACCAAAGCGCGCATGATCCCGGGGTCCTTGGGCAGGTCCGCGAGCGGATGGGTGACCATCGAGCAACGCGGGCAGGTGCTGGGGATCTCGAGTACGACGTCGCCGATCTGGATGGTTTTACCAACCCATTGCTGCTCGGGAAAAGGATGGTCCTCGCCGGGGACATCGATCAGCAGGTTGGGCCGAAACCGCCGGATGTCGAACTTCGCATCGGGGTTGCGGCGGCTCATGGTGTCCAGCGATTGCCGACTCATCAGCATCAGGGGAAAGGCATCGAAATAGGTTCCGGGCGGGGATTCAAACTCGAGGACTTCCATGAATGGTGCCAGATCCGGCAGGGGCTCGTCGGGTAGCCGCCCGAAGACCGCACGGAGCTCGGCTTCGAAATCATCGCTATCGGGCGCCCCGCGCCGGTAGTGGTCGAGCTGGTCTGCGGGAAGAATCGGCCAGAGGGTTACCGGGTGGTCGAGTTTCCCGGAAAGCCATTCGTGGATGCCGTCATCCCCCGCGCCTGCCGAGTCACCGTCAGGGGCGATGATCGTCGGCGCGGGTTCTGCGGTGGTTGCCGCCAGCGTCATCAGGGCGGGGATTTTCTTCCCGCCGCGAATGCCGCCGCGCTCTTCGTCGCGCACCGCCCAGGCCCGATCCCCCACAAGACCCTTGTCGGTGATTTGGGCGGACTCCAGTGACTCGCCCATCATGGACTTGATCGGGTAGCGGAATATCTGCTCAAGCGTTGCGTCGTTCATGGTTCACTCCTGATTGTTCACGAGATCAGCAGTCGAGCGGCTTTCGTGCAATCCTCGGGAAACCACCGAGGAATCTCAGAGAAGAGCCACGACCAACAGGCCAAGGCTCACCAGGAGGCCAAGGGCGCCGATAACCAGGATCGCGCCCACGACAATCACCATCGGGACGACGACGAAGGCCTTCATGAACCAGATCGCGGCTTCGAGGATTCGATCCATCATCAAGGGCCTCGTGTATCACGAATCCGGTTCAACCTGCTCGCGTCCCGCCGCAGAATAAGGTCCCCCCCGCAGGGAGAAAAAAATGGCGGCGGGCAGATTTGAACTGCCGACACAGGGATTATGAGACCCCAGCTCTACCAACTGAGCTACGCCGCCGTGGACCTGAAGAGGAGTGGGTAACAACGGGAAAACGGCTTGTAAAACCTCAGAATCCGGCCGCGGCCTCCTGCCCGGCCGCAATCATGATCGTGTCGCCGACCTGACGGGCGCTGACCACGTCTTCATCGCGGCGAATTTCATGCAAAACGCCGCCGGTCAGATCCAGACATGAGAGCAATCCGCCGTAGCAACATCCGGTATCCATGGCGATCCAGCCCAGGCGTGAGAAAA
>JAQWJE010000011.1 GCA_029248525.1 Candidatus Binatia bacterium | reverse complement strand
TTCTCCGCGCACCCGGCCACGTTCGGCGTCTTGCCCAGGACCTCCTTCGCTCGCTCCTTCTGGAGGCACAGTTCGCGTTTGCCCAGCGCCAGAAGCTTCTTCTTCTCGCACTTTTCCTCGTCGGTTGCGGCGAGGGCGGCGGTGGTAAACGAAAAGGCCAGCGTCATCACGGCGGCGATTCTCAGGGTTAGAATCTTCATCGGGTTTCCTCCAGGTTGTGGTTTGCGCCGGTTGTCCGGGCTTTCAGCGAAGCCTACAGCGTCTGCGCAGTGGCGGTCAATATACCGCTCAAGGGTGCCGAAAAGCGCTGCGATACGTCGCTCCAAGGGCAATCGCGCAGCTACCCGAAAAACGCCCAATCCAAAAACCCAAGGACTACAGGAGGTAATCAATGCCGGGGGCGGGACTTGAACCCGCACGGGGCTTACGCCCCAGAGGATTTTAAGTCCCCTGCGTCTACCAATTCCACCACCCCGGCGAGGGCCTGCATTTCTTCTTTTACGTCCTGCTGGTGCCGATTGCGGCGAAGCTCAGGGCAGGTCAACGATGCGGAGTCCGCCTTTGCCGTTGCCGGATAATCCGACCTTGCCCGCAAACAATGCTTCGAGACGTGCGCCGGCTATATCGGCACGCCAACCGTTGGTCAGTCGGCCGCTCTCGCGACCCCAGGCCAGCGCCTGGATGTCGGCGCGGGTAGCGAGCATGGATGGCTCGATGCCCGTCTCGGACGAGATCTGGGCGACCAATGCCTGCCCCAGGGCCAGCGTGGCTCCGAGGTCGTCGCCGGGCGCCTGTCCCTTGGGGGGGCGTCTGAGGTCATCTGGTTGAAGCTCGCTTCCCTTGGCGACTGCCTCCAGGATTCCTTCTTCAGCCCCATTTTTGCCGTAGCGGCCGTCAAAGCCCCGCACGCGACTGAGTTCTTGCGAATTCATCGGGGCGCGCTGGACGATGCTTGCGAGGCCAAGGTCCGGGAGGACGAAGCGTGGCGGCAAGTCGCGCTTTTGGGCAGCGCGCTCACGCCATGCCGCCACACATTGGGCAACGCCGACATTCTTGCCGCGAAGGTTACGGGAGCCTTTGATCTTCCACCACGCGGTGTCCGGATCCAACGGAGCGACGTTTTTATTGCGGACGCGCTCGCATTCTTCTTCGATCCATTCGCGAGTTCCGTTTTTGTCCGCCCGTGACAGCAACTCCCGGCGCATCGGCAGGAGGTATTCGACGTCGGATGCGGCGTACCGAATTTGGCCCTGGTCCAGGGGTCTACGGGTCCAGTCCGTCAAGCGGTCTCCTTTGGGGAGATTCTTGTTCTCGAGCGCTTGCACCAACCGCGCAAGTGAGGCGAGGCCCATCCCGAGGAAGGCGGATGCGATTTGTGTGTCGAACAGACGCCGCGGTACTCGCTGGCAGGCGCGGTAGAGTACCTCGAGGTCCTGGTCCGCCGCGTGGAGGATCGCAAGCGCGTCGCTTTCCAGCAGCGTTCGCATGCTCTCGAGGTTCAAGGGCAAGGGGTCGATCACTACGATGGTCTGATGGCCATCTTCTTCCCACGCGATCTGCAGCAGCGCCAGGTGCGGGAAGTAGCTCTTCTCGCGGTGGAATTCGGTATCCAATGCGTATGCGTCAACTCCGGCGAGTTTATGCATCAGTGCATCGAACTCTTCCTGCGTATCGATCCAGCCTATCTCGGACATGCTTGTTGCCTACCTCGCTGTCCTGCGCAAAAGAGGCGGCGGCCGGATTTGAACCGGCGAATAAAGGTTTTGCAGACCTTCCCCTTAGACCACTTGGGTACGCCGCCTTGCGCAGGCTCCGGCACATGTCCGGCAAGAGGGAATTACCACAGGAAGCCGGACTGGGCTAGTGGGCATTCTCAGGGTTTGGAAGGCGGAGTCCTGCCTGCCTTCGCAGAGGGTCGCTGATCATTTGCGCGCCGCATGGCATCGCTGAGGTGGGACCTTGCGACCGCTGCCCACTCGCTCCCGGGCTCGAGTTCGAGGAATCGTTGCCAATGCTGTTGCGCCAGAAGCCAGCTCGAGAGTTTCTCGGCGACCAGAGCCAGATTGAAGTGAGTATCCGCGTAGCCGGGCCATAGATCGAGGGCCGCACGGTAGGCACGCATTGCGCCCAGAAGGTCGCCAAGTTCATCCGAGGCATTGCCGAGATTGAAATGAGTCCGGGGGTTGGAGGGGTCGATCGCACAAGCGCGACCGTAGGCTTCCTGGGCCAGATCAAAGTGACTCATCTCGTAGTACACGTTGCCCAGATTGATCAGCGAAGGAACGTGATCGGCATCGATCTCCAAGGCTCGCTTATAGGCCGCGATTGCAGTGGGAAAGCTCGATCGGTCTCGATCCGCGCAGAACCCGACATCGAACCATGCATCGGCGGAATCCTGATCGAGTCGCAGGTCAATTCGTTTCGGCCGGGGCCGCACGTCTTCTGTCGGAAAGCGAAAGGAGTACTGTCCTTCGTTGGCGGGCGCGAGCCGGACGATGATCTGAGGCATGCGAAGGCCGACAGCAAGATACTTATCAACGAGACGCAGGACCCGAAGGTCCTGAAATCTATATCCGGCTCCGTTGGGCAAACGCACGGGCGCAAGAAGCCCATGGTCTTCCAGCGTGCGCCTTCTCTGCCACGTTACCCGCGGATAGAGTCTGGCCGCCTGCGCCGAGGGGAGAAGATCTTCGAGGTCGCGTGCCGGCTCCGGGGCCGCACCCTTTAGAGCCTGTCCGACAGACTCCAGAAATTGTTTCTCGGTAAATACCCGGGCGGATGTCTGCTTGCTGCGTTGGCTACCGCCGGCCACAACCAGAACCTCGGGATCCTGATCGACAGCGATGCCACCGGAGCGCCGGACCAGACGACGCGCCTCCTTCTGGTCGCACGTGAGAAGCCTTCCGACGAACGCCACCCTTTTACCCGAGAGCGACAGCTCCCCGGCTTGCTCCGTTTTTGCGCTAACCTGTCCCACGACAGGATATCGGATCGCCTAGAATCCGTGCGAAGTCAATCCGGACGCAAGGCACTCCTGTGCGGGGTCATCCTCTTTGGCCGTCTCGGCGTGGCGAATCGCGTCCCGCATGGCCCCTTCGGGTGTGTCACCGGCACCGTGCACGCCAAGTTCGGGCACCTCGGCGTCGTACTCATGCGAGTCGTCCCGCCACTGCACAACGATGCGATAGCGAAATGGTGGAAGTGGCCTGGTCTTGGTTTGCGTGTCGGTATTTTGCGCGGATTCTCCCGGTCGGCCCTTGGCTTCATTCACCACCAGACGTCGCCCGCGATAGGAGGTTTCGTTCAATTCCTCGATAGCCCGTGCCAAAACCGAGGGGTCCTGCATTTCCACAAATGCATATCCCCGGCTTCGTCCGGTTTGGCGGTCAGTGATCACGCGGATATTGGAGATGTCGGAGTACTTTTCGAAAATTTCGCGAAGGTCGGCTTCGGTTGTGGTGAAAGGGAAGTTGCTGACGAAAAGAGTGTTCGAGGACATGAACGAAAGTTAGCACGACTCGAAACGCCGAAGGTAGCAAAAAAAAGAGGAGAAGTGCGAACTTCTCCTCTTTTGTTTCGCATAGTGAGAGCGGGTGACCGGGGTCGAACCGGCGACCTCAACCTTGGCAAGGTTGCGCTCTAGCCAGCTGAGCTACACCCGCTTATCCGAGACCTCCTTTAGAGAAGTCTTTCCAACCATTCAACTACGGAGAGGGTGGGATTCGAACCCACGGTACCGCGTAAACGGTACACGCGATTTCCAGTCGCGCCCATTCGACCACTCTGGCACCTCTCCAAACACCGCCAGGCCCATCGGGACCCACTAACGGAGAGGGTGGGATTCGAACCCACGGTGCCCTTTAAGGGGGCACACACGATTTCGAATCGTGCGCCTTCAACCGGACTCGGCCACCTCTCCTGCGGAGACGGGAGAAATAACCCCCCGAAAGGAGGTCTGCAAGGCGGGGCCGGTCGTCATTTTTTACGGCGCTCGGCAAAGAATGTTCGGAGCACGGCCGCACAGGCCCCTTCGAGGACTCCCGAACGGGTCTCGATCCTGTGATTCAGGGCACTTTGAGCGGTCAAATCGACCACCGAGCCGGCGGCGCCCCCTTTTGGGTCGAAAGCTCCGAAAACAATCCGTTTCACGCGCGCTTGCAGCGCTCCACCGAGGCAGAGAGCGCAGGGCTCCAATGTGGCATAAAGCGTGGTGCCCGGGAGCCTGTTGGCTCCCACACGTTGGGCGGCGCGGCGAATCGTGAGAATTTCGGCATGGGCCGTCGGGTCGCAGAGCTGTCGTGGTGCATTATGGCCGCGGGCCAATTCCTCGCCGTCGGCTCCGACAAGCACGGCCCCCACAGGGACTTCGCCGGCGGCGGCCCCCTCCTCGGCTTGCGCCAGCGCAATCCTCATCCACATTTCGTCGTCGCGTTCGGCCATCCTTGGCAGAGTTTAGCGCCGACAAACGTGGAATCGCCACCGAACACGAAATCTTGGCAGGGTGGTGACGCTAATGCTACGGAAATAAAAGAAAATTGAGGAGCATGAATCGATGAACAAGGCCCAGGCAGCGACGCAAACAACACCCCATCCTTTGGCGGGCACCCGCATGACCGGAGCGGAGATGGCCGTACAGGTCCTCGCCGACGAGGGTGTCGACGTTGTTTTCGGATACAGCGGCGGTGCGATCCTTCCGACCTACGATGCGGTCTTTCGCTTCAATGATGGCAAGGAACCCGACGATCAAGTCCGACTGGTCGTGCCCGCGACCGAACAGGGAGCCGGTTTCATGGCCGCAGGCTATGCCCGCGCCAGCGGCAAGGTCGGCGTCTTTATCGTGACCTCCGGGCCTGGCGCGACCAATGCTGTCACCCCGATTCGAGATTGTCATGCCGATTCCATTCCCTGCGTCCTGATCACGGGTCAGGTGCCCCGGGCCGCAATGGGGACCGATGCCTTCCAGGAAGCACCTGTTTTCAATATTATGTCGGCCTGCGCAAAGCATGTCTTTCTGATCACGGACGAGAGCAAGATCGAAGAGACGATCCGTACCGCATTTGAATTGGCAAGGACGGGGCGACCCGGTCCGGTGGTGGTCGATTTCCCTCGCGACGTTCAACTCTGCGAGGGAACCTTCAAGGGGTCCGGTCTGCTGGAACTGCGTGGCTACGACGAACGCATGGATAAATTGGCTGGAGCCCGCCTCTCGGATGAGGTTGGCGGCGATTTCTATGATCTGCTGGCTCAGGCCGAGCGACCTCTGATCTACGCGGGCGGTGGCGTGCTCAACGCCGGCGCCGCCGAAGCGCTGCGGGCTTTCAGCGAGCGTTTTCAGATTCCCGTGGTCACAACCTTGATGGGAATTGGTTCGATGGACACAACCAGTGATCTATCCATGCATATGCTGGGCATGCACGGCGCAGCATTCGCCAACTATGCTGTTGAGGATTGCGATTTCATCTTTGCAGTAGGTTCACGGTTTGACGACCGAGTTGCGGGCAAGGTGCACGAGTTCGCGCCGGGCGCGCGGATTGCGCACCTGGATATCGATGCCTCGGAAATCGGCAAAGTCAAAGGAGTCGATTGGGCCTATGTCTGCGACGCGCGTGCGGGATTGCAGCAGTTGCTGCTGGCAGGGAATAATTTCAACAAGGACTTCTCGCCCTGGTTGGAGCATGTTCGCGGCCTGCGTGCCGCTCATCCCTTCGCCTATCGCCACGACGCACCGATCTTGCAGGCAACGGAAGTCCTCGACACCTTGAATGATCTGACCAAGGGCAATGCGATCGTGTCGACAGGTGTCGGTCAGCATCAGATGTGGGCGGCGCAGTATCTCGACTTCCACGAACCGCGGTCGTTCCTGACTTCGGGCAGCATGGGAACCATGGGCTTCGGATTGCCGGCAGCCGCAGGGGCCCAGCTGGCACACCCTGACAAGCTCGTGATCGACGTGGATGGCGACGGCTCGATTCGAATGAATCTGGGAGAATTGGAGACGCTTACCACCTACGGGATTCCGGTGAAGGTTCTGCTGCTCAATAATTATGGCGACGGTATGGTCCACCAATGGCAGGACCTGTTCTACGCGAATCGCTATTCGGGTTCTGACAAGCAGTTGCATCAAAAAGACTTCGTGAAAGCCGCCGAGGCGGATGGTTTCGGCTTCGTCCAGCGGGTCAGCGAACGATCCGAATTGCAATCGACCCTTTCGGACTTCCTGAAATTCGAGGGGCCTGCCTTCCTCGAGGTGATCGTGGACCTCGCCGAACATGTTTACCCGATGATCGGGCCCGGCATGGGCTACAAGGATATGATTACCGGTGAGCACATTCAGGCGCGTGAGGCCAAGGAAGTCGTCGTCGACAAAAACGCCGGTTTCTGAATCCGGCGATCCGGATTCGTGTGATCATCAGGAGGGTCGGTAGCTCATCACGAGGTGGGCAACCGCGTCCTCAGCCTCGGGATTATGGTAGCTATGCGGCAGGTCTGCGCGAAAGAAAAGCGTGTCTCCCGCGTGGAGAGTAGCGCTCTTTCCCGCAGAGCGAATGACGAGGGTCCCCTGCAGCATGGTGATATGTTCGAACGTGTCATCGGCGTGCGCTTCGGCCTCTTCGGCAGCACCCGGATGAAGCGTGAACTCATAAACCTCGGGCGCCCTGGGGTCGCCTTCCAGAAAAAGGACTCGCGAGCGAAAACTGCCCGTTGACGATTCGATAACCCGCCCACGATCCGCATGCTGGATTCGAAAATCGGGGTCGCCCCCTGCCGTGAGCATCGTGTTGGCCAGAAGGCGTCCGAAGGGAACCTCGAGTCCGGTGGCGAGATTCCATACCGCTCGGAGACTTGGGACCGCATTGCCCGTCTCCAGCGAGCGTAGAAGCTCGGGTCGGATGCCGGTCCGCCGGGCGAGTGCCGCCAGGTCGATATTGCGCTCCTCGCGAATTCTTTCCACGTTCTTGCCCACAGCGAGGCCGAGATCGCGGCCCGCTGGGCTGTCCGGCCCGCTCATCGCATCGCGCCGCTGTGCGCGCACCTCGCTGACGAGGGCATCGTTCAAAGAATCGCTCATATAGCTCTTCTACCTGCCTCGGCTTCGGATGGGAATCGATCGCGGCACGGAAATCAGGGTTCGATCGTCTCGACGGTCCTTCGGAGGAAGAATGCGGGAATGGCAGCACAGGCAAGAACGATCGTATAAGCCTGCCAGGCGGCAATGTAGCCACCAAAATTATCAAAAACGGCAGCTGTGAACCAATTGCCGACAACCGTTGCGCCCATGCAGAAAACCATCGCGAATCCCATGATCTTGCCGATGGCCGCATCCCCGAACATTTCGCTCAAGGTCAGGGCAAGCAGGGCCACCCCTCCGGCATTGGCGATGCCGTAGAAGAATGCCCATCCATACAAGCTCCCTTCGCCTACGGGCATCCACAGGATGACCGACGAAAGCATCAAGGCGATCACGACGCCGAGAAGCGTGGTACGTGCCGTCAAGCGCTCCGAGATCCAGCCGATCAGGATCGAACCGAATCCGCCGACCACGGTGCTGAAGCTATAGAGCCAGGCGGCTTCGTCGGCGCGGCTGCCCATATCTTGGCGGAAAGCCGGAAAATGGAACCCGATCGACGTCACGAACGAGTAGATCCCGATGTAGGTAAGGATCAAAAGCCAGAGACGATGGTCGCGCCATGGGATTTCGGTGACCGCAGGCGGCGCGTCGGCGGCGGCCGAATCACCGCTCGCGTCGTCTCCGCCGCCCGGATTGCTGGTGCTTCGACCCTCGTCTTTGGTCAAAACGCTCCAGATCAGGACGGCCAGAACGAAATAGCCAATCGACAGGGAACTGAGCGCGCCCCGCCAGCCGTATTCCAGGAGCAGAAAGGCCGAAAGGGAGTGCACGAGGCCCGTGATGAGATTGTCGCCCCCGTTCAGAATCCCGATCGCGAGCCCTTGCCGTTTCCGGAACAGGCGAAGCACCAACGCCGAGCCTGCAACCGAACCTATGAATGCCTGCCCAGGCCCGATGAGGACGTTGGAGGCGAAAAAGAAAGGAAGCGTCTCCATTCGCGAGAGAGAAACGACCCCGAGACCTACCAACCCGGCACCTGCCGTCAGGACAGCTCTGGGGCCCCAGCGATCGGCAAGTGCCCCCGCAAAGGGGATGATCGCCATCATCAGCAGAAGCCGAAAATTCACGGCCTGCGCATATGACGAGCGGGACCACGACAGGTCCTCCGTAATCGTCTTCATCAGCGGAGAGATTCCGTAATGCAGCATTGAGTGGCCACTGACCGCAAGTACGCCGACGGCCAGGGCTATCCAGGCACGCCAACTTTCGCCGAGTGGGCCTACCCGGGTTTTTGTCTCCATGGAATTATCCGCTGCCACGCATATGGCTGTACCGTGAGATTGGATCGGACCCAAGCGTCCTGAGACGTTTTTCCGCCGATAGGATATGCCTCTGGTCTTTCCTCACGAACTGGTCGCCAGCGCGGTAGTGCCTCAGGGCGTAGCTTCTACACCTTCACGCACGACCGTCGGTGCCTTCGCCAGGTGCACATCCAAAGCGCCACGCTCTGCTTCGACTCGGAAGCGCACCGGGATCGGCCCCAACTCGGGGCTGTGCGTCTGGAGCCATACGAAAACCCTTGACGGGTCCTCCTCGGGACGGTCTTCACCGCGCCATTGGCCGCCTTTGAGGTCGAAGCGCACACGACATAGCCGCCCCTCACCGACCCAAGGGTCGTTGTCAGATGGCGGAATCGTGGTCGGGCCCAGGTCTTCGTAGAGGAGATCGTATCGACGCAGGCCATCGAAGACCGGCCATCTCCCCTGACAGCGACCGCCTTCGGTCAGGCTCCGTGACAGTTCGGCAACCGCGGTCAATGGGTCCAACGTGCCGCGTTGCTGGATCGTGGGTACAGGTGCCCGGTCACCGTCAGAGAGGATTTCGCCCCGAATCGCGACCTTGGGGCCATTCGCCTCGTAGGCCACATCGACCTCCTGAACTTCGCCCCGAAAATGACTCCGGCTATGGTATTCCTCGGGCCGGAGTCGGGCCCCCCGGACTTGTCCCCAAGCTTCGGATCGGGCTTTCCACGGGAAGAAGGTGTCGATCACCCCGACTGTCTCGGCCTCTGTTTCCATACGGTAGGTGCCGGCGGTATCCAGCCGGGATGTCGATGTGAAGGTGAGAATGTGCAGAAATCGCCAATGAAGTTCGTACTCCAGAACGACCTTGGGGGCGCGCGCCGGGTTCTCGGCTGCCTCAGGTGTGCCGGTGGCCAGAAGTCCCGTGAGCAAAACCAGGCCCAGCGATTTGGAAATTCCACCCAATCTCGAACTCATAGGTGTTTTTTATGACGGGAGCGCAGGCGGGTCCAGTGGTTTCGGTAGATGGACAAAGATCTCTCTTGCGATTCCAATTCGTGGGTGGGAGCATAAGGTATGTCGCCGTGGCGTGCGGTCTTATCCCGCGAGGAAATTCGTGATCTGGTCACCCTTCGTGACCATAGAGCGTTACTTTCCCTTGTTTTGAACTGGTCGATTATCTTCGGCTCGCTAGGTGCGGTGGCGCTCTGGCCCCACGGGCCCACGTGGCCACTGATTCTGGTCGCAGCCACGTTCCTGATCGGGGGGCGCCAACTGGGACTCGCGATCCTTATGCACGATGCTGCCCACCACGCGCTCTTTTCGAATCGGACACTAAATGACTGGGCGGGAAACTGGTTGGCGGCCTTTCCGACATGGACGGATGTCGGCCCGTATCGAGATTATCACCTGCAACACCATGCGAAGAACTACACTGAGCATGATCCTGATATCGGCCTGACGGTGCCCTTCCCTGTCACGCGGCAAAGCCTCCGAAGAAAAATTATCCGAGATCTATCGGGCCAGACCGGTTGGAAACGCGTCAGGGCTACATTGAACCGAGATTTGGGTCGCAGCCGAGGCCGTCAGGCGCGCACGGTAGGCGGATTGCAAAATCTGCGCGGTGTCTTGCTCTCGAACTCGCTTCTTTTCGTGATTTGCGTGCTCGCCGGTCATCCCGCTGTATATCTGGTCTGGGTGCTCGCCTGGATGACAACGTTTCAGCTCGCCACAAGGATCCGTGCCATCGCGGAACATGCCATGGCTCCGGACCCGCAGAATCCCTTGCGAAATACACGGACGACTCTCGTGAACCCGCTGGAGCGGCTCCTGTTTGCGCCCAATGGCGTGAATTACCACCTGGAGCATCATCTCCTCATGACCGTGCCGCACTACAACCTGCCGCGGCTGCACCGAATGTTGCGCGATCGGGGCGCCCTTGAACAAGCTTGGATCGAGCCCGGCGGCTATCGCGCGGTTCTTGCCAACGCGGCTCCGACCGCCTGATCGTGGGCCCTCGAGGAAGCTAATCGGATAGGGCGTCACGGCCAGCATAACGAGCGGCCGTGCCGAGTTCCTCCTCGATTCTCAGGAGCTGGTTGTATTTCGCCACCCGTTCGGAACGGCACGGTGCCCCGGTCTTGATTTGCCCGGCATTCGTGGCAACTGCGAGATCGGCGATGAACGTGTCTTCGGTCTCGCCGGATCGATGCGAGATCATCTGACGGTAGTCTCTCGAAGCCGCTAGCGCGATGGTCTCCATCGTTTCGCTCACGCTGCCGACCTGATTGAGTTTGATGAGGATGGCACTGGCAACGCCTTCCTCGATTCCGCGCTCAAGACGTTCCTTCTGCGTCACGAAAAGGTCGTCGCCGACGAGCTGGCAGTGGGTCGGAATCGCTCGTGTCAGGGCGCCCCATCCCGCCCAATCATCCTCGCCCAACGCGTCTTCGATGGAGCGAATCGGGTATTTGATGACCCAATCCTTCCATAAGGCACTCATCTCGGCCGAGGTCAGCTTCTCACCGGTGGTCCGCTCGAGGCTGTAGTGGGCGCCGTCAAAGAACTCCGTCGTCGCCGGATCGAGGGCCAGGACGATGTCGGTCCCCGCCTTGTACCCTGCGGTATCGATGGCCTGCAGGAGAAGCTCGGGTGCATCGCTGTTTCGGGCCAGAGCCGGAGCAAATCCGCCCTCGTCCCCTACTCCCACCGAGAGGTTCTTGTGGTGAAGAATCGATTTAAGTTCGGCATAGACCTCACTGCCCGCCCGCAAGGCCTCTCGGAAGCTGTCAAAGCCGATGGGTGCGATCATGAATTCCTGGAAATCGACGCCGCCGACCGCGTGGGCACCACCATTGAGGACGTTCATGAAAGGCACCGGGAGAGTGACCGCGCCATCGCCGCCGAGCGAGCGATAGAGTGGCAGCTTCCGGCTCGCGGCCGCGGCTCGAGCGTTCGCCATCGACACTGCCAGAATCGCGTTCGCGCCAAACTTCTTTTTTAGCGGTGTTCCATCGGCATCCAGCATGGCCTGATCGACGGCGACCTGATCATGCGCATCGAGTCCGACGACGACATCGAGCAGCGGACCACGGACGTTGGCTACGGCCTTTTGCACCCCGGCGCCCCCGTAGAGGTTCGTGTCGCCGTCGCGGAGCTCCAGAGCTTCATGCGCGCCGGTCGAAGCTCCGCTTGGAACAGCGGCGCTCCCGAGGGTACCGTCTTCGAGAAGGACATCGGCCTCGACGGTGGGTTTGCCGCGGGAGTCCATGATCTCACGTGCGC
The DNA here is from genome assembly GCA_029248525.1 of Candidatus Binatia bacterium. Taxonomy (NCBI): domain Bacteria; phylum Candidatus Binatota; class Binatia (SeqCode); species Binatia bacterium. The sequence goes on along the minus strand of JAQWJE010000011.1, from coordinate 2,305 downwards.
GGATCGTTTTGATACTGGAAGCAGGCATTTGAACATTCCTTGTTTGTGCGGGAGGGCCCGTGGATCGGCTCGCCCCGCAGTTATTCTGAACTTATAGGGATTCAGCTCGATTCGGGCCAGCCGGGAAATTCCTCGGCAATCGAGAAGAAGTCGCGGTAAAATCCCAACCTTTCTTCGACTCGATCCCGGGTTGTCTGGTGATTGGCTGGAGCGGTTGCCATCTCGTCGTGTTTGCCATGGTCGGCCGCCGCGTGGAAGTCCTTCATTTCGTCGCGCAAAGTTGTGGGCATCGACTCGCCGAAGGCCGTGAAGCAATCCTCGGCGATATCGATAGGGTCTGTCATATAGTCCCGGAAGCGTATGTCCGTGACGGGCAGGTCAGGGAATTGCATTCTGGTCCGGATCGAGGATCGCAGCAAAGACTCGGTCCGGTCGAGCCAGAGTTGCCCGACCTGAGGAGACCGCCGCGCTCCGCGCGCCAGATGTCGATGTCGAAGGACATCCAGGGTCGTTTTCTGACATACCCATTGGGGGTCGCGGTGAACATGGACGATGCGAGCGTCGGGAAATACACGCAGTAGAATCTCCAACTGGTCGATATGCTGAGCTGAATGCAAGATCCACCTCTCGCCACCGCGAAGCCATTGCAATGCCTGCAGCAAGAGCCGAAGTGTCTCATAGGCCGGGCGCTGTGGCTGTGTCATACGCCAGCGACGATAGGCAGGATTCTCATATTTCATCTCCAGCAAAAGAGATGAAAATTCGATGCCCATAAGTTCCTGTTCATCGCCATATGTCGCTTCTGTTGCGCCCGGCTGCACCATCCAGGGACTGGTCAACGCGAGCCGACGTCGTCTCTGTGCCTGTCGGTGGCGACGTTCTCGCTCGGGAATATCCAGGTCCGGTTCAGCCTTGATGCTTCGGGGCAATGGCTCTCGAGCTTCCCATGCCGGGAGGCAGCGAAGCGCTGGGTGCTCGCAGAGCAGTCGGTGGAGGTGGTCGCTCCCCGAGCCCGGCAGGCCGAGAATAAAGATCGGCGCATCGATCGTCTGGTTATGGATCTCCGGGTGTCTTTTGATCAGGTCATGCAGTCGGAGTCGGGTACGCAGCAGGCGCCGAACATCATGATGGAGGCGGTAGCGCCCGAGGGGGTGATAGTCATCGGCCCTATCCGGCAGCGACAGAAGATTCTGCAGGGGGGCGTCGAATCTGTCGTCGCCAAAGTCCGAGAGGCCCGTGCGCTGCGATACGCGCTCCTTCAGTTCTTGTGCCGAGAGAGGGAAAAGCCTTTGTGCCCACGGGCGAAGGCTTCGATTGGCGATCCGCACCGGAAGGCGTAAAGCCTGTCCGGGCGCAGCCTCGGGAAGCGATTTTGCTCGCACGGGAGACTTGTCGGGCGACTGCGCAGAAGACACACCCGCGCGATATCAGATCGGATTCGGCGGCGCACACCCCGGGGCCCCGATGTGGTAAAGGCTGCTAGTTCAAACGCGCGGAGCGTAGCCGAAGTGCATTCCCGATGACGCAGATGGAACTCAGAGACATCGCCATTGCGGCGATCATAGGGTTCAGAAGAATCCCGAAACTCGGATAGAGCACCCCGGCAGCTACCGGGACACCGGCCGCGTTGTAAATGAAGGCAAAGAAGAGATTTTCGCGGATGTTGGCGCGAGTCGCCTGCGACAGCCTCCGGGCGGCCACAAGAGCAAGCAGGTCGCCGCTCAGCAGCGTGAGCCCGGAGCTATGAATGGCCACATCCGTTCCGGTTCCCATGGCGACTCCAACTTCGGCCTGGGCAAGCGCAGGGGCGTCGTTGACGCCGTCGCCGGCCATCGCAACAATCTTTCCCTCGGCCTGCAGGCGAGATACGAGGGCCGATTTGTCTCCGGGAAGCATGCTCCCCTCGAATCGTTCGAGCCCCAGTTGTCGGGCAACCGCTTCCGCAGTCGTCGGGTTATCTCCGGTGGCCATCACCACGGAAATTCCGAGGTTCTCGAGTTCGCGCAAGGCCTGCGACGCGGTCTCCTTGATGGGATCGGCGACGCCCAGAACGCCCACGATACGTCCATCGATCGCTACGAGCACGACGGTCTCGCCTTGTTGACGCAAATCACTCGCCTGATCTGCGATCTGGTCCGGGTCGGCGATGTCCGGACCGATCAGGCGTTCGCTTCCGACGGCGACTTTCCGCGAGTTCACGGTGCCGAAGACGCCAATCCCGGGTCGCGAGACGAAGTCCTCGACCGCCGGTACGGCAATATCTCTGGCTTTGGCGCCCGCCACAATCGCCTCCGCGATGGGGTGC
>JAQWJE010000010.1 GCA_029248525.1 Candidatus Binatia bacterium | reverse complement strand
CCGGCCAAGAACGACTGCATGATGGGCTTTTCTCTGCAGGCACCGGCGCGTGTCCCCGGTCGTGCCAGCTGGATCTGCGAGGACGGCGACCCGAGTTGTGACGCCGGATCGCTGGCTGGCCAATGCGTATTCGAGGCGCGTATCTGCGTGAATCAGCCCGCAGCCGGATGTGCCGGTACCGCGATCGACGGCATCCAGCTCCGTCGCCCCGATCCGTCGCGACCCAAAAATAGCGCGGATGCCGCCAATGCGGCAGCGTTTACAGCAGCGATCGAATCACTGGGCGCCCGCAATGCCGGCCAATGCCGCCGCGGGAACAAGGGCGACCTGTGCGAGACGCATGCCGATTGCGATTCCTACCCGGGGTCCGGCAATGGGTTCTGCAACTCGGGAATTCTGGTCTTCGAGCCGGCCCTGACCGCGTCTGCCTGTAGCGACCCCCTCGACATCACCGTCCCGCTCAAGGGTGGAAAAGGACGCGGCCGCAAAAACCTCACCCTGCGCGCCATCGAGGAAAAGGCACTGGGTGCCGGAATCTCGATTGATCAGGACCGGCTTCGCTTTATCTGCCTGCCCTCACGGAACCCGCTTCCATGAGAAAAATCCTTGAAATGATAGGTCTTTATGGAAAGTCGCGCTTCTATCTGCCAGAGGCTGAATTGGCAGCGCGATTTTCCCGCCCGCTCATTGACGCAGGTCAGCCTCTTCCGTTAAAACCGGAGAGGAATAGGGGAAAACCCTATGCCCTCGGCACTGAGCATTTCGCGCTCAAGCGCCTGAATATTCCGACCGAGCATTTCGGGTCGGCGAGCATATACCCATGGCCAATCTGTCGAAACCAAAGAACACTGATCTCCACCTCGCCCCGAGCACCCGCCGGAGCCGGTTGGTGCCATCCATGAGATCGAACCTGATTCGAGTTGCGCGCATGTTGGCCGACTCGATCGTCCTCTCCTCGGCACTCTGGATAGCGTTTCTACTGCGTTTTGAGGGCGAGATTCCGCTGGCCTACCTCAAGCGTCTGGTCTTCCTTTGGCCGTATGTCGTGGGCGTGCAAATGACCGCAATGATGGCCGTCGGGGTGCCTCAATTCGCCTGGCGCTATGTCGGCATGCGTGAGGCCTCGCGGATTCTGTTTGCCACGGGGTGCGCTGCCATTTTGTTTCTGTTGATGCGGATCGGTGGCTCCGCTGCCATGCAGATCAGCGGGTACGCGCAATTCCTGATGCTGCCTGTCGGGGTCGTCTTGATCGACCTGATGCTGGCCTTTCTCGGGGTGACGGGCATCCGCGCGGTATGGCGAACGATCACCGAGCGCAGTGGTACCGCGGCTCACCTCAAAGCCGCCGGCCCACTTTCTCAAAAGCGAACACTCCTGATTGGTGCCGGACAAGCTGGGCTGCTCATGGCACGTGAAATCGAACGCCGGCCGGACTTGGGCATCCGCCCGATCGGGTTTGTGGATGACAAGGGCTCCAAACGTGGCCTTACCCTCCACGGACTCAAAGTCCTTGGGCGAATCGCGGATATACCCGCACTTTGCCTGCAACACCGTGTTGACGAGGCGCTGGTCACCATCGGCGGGGCCAAGGGTGAAACTATCCGGCGCATTCGCGACAAATGCGCGGTCGCCGGGATCGAAGTCAAACTCGTGCCAGGGCTGTATGAAATCGCGGGCGGGAAGGTCAATCTCAATCAGCTGCGACCTGTGACCATCGAAGATCTGCTCCGCCGATCGCCCGTGCAACTCGAGGGCGACGAACTGCGCCAGACCATCGAAGACCGCTGCGTCATGGTCACCGGTGCCGGGGGCAGTATCGGACTGGGGCTCTGCCACCAGATTCTCAAGACCAATCCTCGGAAATTGCTAATGGTCGAGCGTGCCGAAGGCAGCCTATTTGAGGCCCACCAAGCTCTATTGGCAGCATTTCCCCAGCTTGCCGATCGCATCGAGCCGTTGATTGCCGACGTTAGTGATCGGCCTCGGATGGACGGGATCCTGTCGGACTTCCAGCCCAGCCTGATCCTGCATGCCGCGGCACACAAGCATGTCCCGATGATGGAATGGAACCCGGCCGAAGCGATCAAGAACAATGTCATCGGCACACGCGTTCTGGCCGATCTGGCCCATGCCCACGCAGTCGAGCGGTTTGTCATGGTCTCGACCGACAAGGCCGTCAACCCGACGTCGGTCATGGGATGCTCGAAACGTGTGGCTGAAATGTATGTGCAGTCGCTTTCGGCAGAAAGCCAGACACGCTTTGTCACGGTGCGATTCGGCAATGTGCTGGCATCGGCGGGCAGCGTGGTACCGATCTTCCAGAAGCAAATCGCGGCCGGCGGACCGGTTACTGTCACCGACCCCGAGATGAAACGCTACTTCATGACCATCCCCGAAGCCTGCCAGCTCGTGCTCGAGGCCGGCAGCATCGGCAAAGGCGGCGAGATCTTCATCCTCGACATGGGCGAGCCTGTAAAGATCGTGGATCTGGCCAAGGACTTGATCCGCCTTTCGGGCCTGACTCCCGGCGAAGACATCGAAATCGAATTCAGCGGCACGCGCCCGGGCGAAAAACTCTACGAGGAGTTGTCGGTCTCGGACGAAGTCGCCGATAAAACCCAGCATCCCAAGATCTTCATTGGCCGTTTCCGCGCCACCGAACGCGGACCGTTGCTGGGCAAGATCGACGACCTCCACGTCGCCTGTAATGCCGAGAAGCGAGACTCGCTACTACAACGATTGGCCCAGATCGTCCCGGAATATTCCGGCGCGAAGCCGGCCTCCGAGGCTGCAGCCAAAGCGGCCGGCGAATAGTTCGCGACGACCAGCGGCCCGCGCGTCGATTCAGCCCCGAGTGCTCGACAACCGCCTCGTTCCACGCGACATTCATTCCTGAGACTCGACAGACGCCCATGACGAACCTGACCGCAGAACAGCACCCCTCCGTGGGGAGCCCCCTGAAACGGACGATCGATTTGATCATGAGTTTCGGGGTCGCATTGCTGAGCCTGCCGATCCTTGCGGTGGCCTCCTTACTGGTTGCCTGGCGTCTGGGCCGGCCCATTCTGTTCTCGCAGGTCCGCGCCGGACTGCATGGGCAGGAATTTGCCGTATCCAAGCTGCGGACAATGACCGACGAGCGCGACGATCAGGGCAATCTGCTACCGGATGCAACCCGACTGACGCCTTTGGGTAAAACCCTGCGATCCCTCAGCATCGACGAGCTGCCACAGCTGATGTCGGTGCTGCGTGGCGATATGAGCTTGGTGGGGCCCCGGCCGCTGCCGACGATTTACTTGCCGCGGTACTCGGCCGAAGAGAATCGCCGCCATGACGTGAAGCCTGGCATCACCGGTCTTGCCCAGATCAACGGTCGCAACGCGATCAGCTGGGAGGAGAAGTTCCGCCTCGATCTGTAGTATGTCGACCAGTGGTCCATCGGCCTCGACCTGCGGATTCTCGCACGCACCGCGCTGACAGTCGTGCAGCGCTCGGGTGTCAGCGCCGACGGCGAAGCGACCATGGCGGAGTTTATGGGATCATCGCATCCAGATCAGGATTCCGGCACGGAGAATGTCGCGCATCGAGCCGCGGCACACGAGGTGCAGCCATGAGTGCGCCGACTAAATCGACCGAGCCAACCGAACCGATTCTTCTCTCGCCACCGCATTTATCCGGCGAAGAAATCCAATTGGTCACAAAGGCGATCGAATCCAACTGGATTGCCCCGGTAGGTCCCGATCTGGACGCGTTCGAGGCCGAACTCGCCGCCAAGGTCGGTGTTTCCGCCGCGGCCGGTGTTTCCAGCGGAACGGCGGCCCTGCATCTGGCTCTGCAAATTTTGGGCGTTGGCTCAGGAGACGAAGTACTCTGCTCCACGTTTACCTTTGCTGCTTCCGCAAATCCGATCCTCTATTGCGGTGCGACTCCGGTCTTTATCGATTCATCACCGGACACCTGGAACATGGACCCGGCTCTACTGGACCAGGAACTGCGTGCGATGGCCGCTCGAGGCTGTCTTCCCAAAGCGGCGATTGTCGTCGACCTCTATGGACAGTGCGCCGACTATGATCCGATTCTGACCAGCTGTGCGGAATTCGACGTGCCGGTGATCAGTGACGCGGCCGAAGCTCTGGGTGCGTCTTATGGTGACACGAAGGCCGGCAGTCTGGGCGATATTGCGATCGTTTCTTTCAACGGCAACAAAATTCTGACGTGTAGTGGCGGCGGTGCCCTGCTCTCGGACAACCCGGAATACGCCGAGCGCGCTCGGTTCCTTGCCACGCAGGCACGAGATCCGGCACCGCACTACGAGCACACCACCGTCGGCTACAACTACCGGCTGTCGAACCTGCTTGCCGCGATCGGGCGCGGCCAGCTGCGCGTGCTCGAAGATCGCGTCGCCGCGCGGCGCGCGATCCGGGAGCTGTACAAAAAGGAACTCGCGGGCGTCTCAGGGATCACTTTTGCGCCCGAAGCGGACTATGGGCAGAGCAACGGCTGGCTGACCTGCATCCTCGTGGACGAACAGGTCTTTGGTGCCTCGCGGGAAGATATACGAGAACACCTCGGCTCGCTGCAGATTGAATCCCGTCCACTTTGGAAACCCATGCACGAGCAACCCGTCTTTGCGAAATACCGCGCCGTGGGAGGAGATATTTCCAGCAGGCTGTTTCGCGACGGCCTTTGTCTGCCAAGCGGATCCGCCCTGCCTGAGGATTCGGTAGCGCGCATTGCGTCGGAAATTGCAGGAGTCGGCAAATGAAAACTCTGGCGATTTACGGCACCTCAGGGTGCGCCCGTGGTGTCCTGCCGATTGTCCGGTCGTCGATTGATCCCTCTGAAACCAGACTGGTCTTCGTGGATGACAACCCAGCCATTCAGGGGACCTTGGTCAACGGGACCCCATGCGTCTCCTTCGACGAACTACGCAACGGCGAAATATCCCAAACGAAACTCTCGATCGCCATCGCGGCCCCCGCGATCCGAAAAACGCTTGTCGAGAGGTGCGCGGCCGCCGGGTTCGGATTTTTCGACGTGGTCGCCGAGAGCCATCTGCGCTTTGACGATGTCGAGATCGGCCAAGGGGCGATTCTATGCGACAATACGCAAATCACCTCCAATGTCCGCATCGGGCGTCACTTCCACGGCAATATCTATTCCTACATCGAACATGATTGCGTGATTGGCAACTTTGTCACCTTTGCCCCGCGGGTCTGCTGTAACGGGAACGTCATTATTGAAGATGGCGCATACATCGGCGCCGGAGCAATGCTGCGGCAGGGCATGCCCGACAAGCCCTTGCGAATCGGCGCAGGTGCGACGGTGGGGATGGGGGCGGTAGTCACCCGCGATGTCATCTCAAACACCACTGTAGCGGGCAACCCCGCCCGAATCCTACGACCACAGACCTCCTTGGCGCCATGAACCCCGCAAAGAAGCCTAAGCGCATATTGATTTGCGGCGGCCTGCCCCAATCACTGGTACTCTTCAGAGGGACGCTAATACGGGAATTAATTGAGCGAGGAATAGACGTCACGGCATGTGCCAACGGCGCGGATGCTACGACCTCCAAAAAGCTTAAAATCTGGGGGGCACGCTACTATCCATTAAGAATCGACCGGACAGGTTTCAACCCGATTTCAGATGTTCTGTACCTATTCCAATTGGTTTGTTTGATACGGAAAATCCAACCCGATGCCATACTCGGCTACACCCACAAGCCGGTGATTTTTTCGGCGATAGCTGGGAGAATTTGTCGAGTTCCGATTCGGTGCGGATGGATCACCGGATTGGGCTATGCCTTCATGCCCTTTGGAGGATTCCGCCAAAAGTTAGCGCGCAAATTCCTGACACTCCTCTACATGATTTCTTTACGTTTCAATACTATGGTCTTGTTTCAAAACCGAGATGATGCAGAAACATTCCACGCACTCACGATTCTCCCGGACTCGCTACCCACGACCATAACCAGAGGTTCTGGAATCGACCTCGAAGAGTACCCAAAAAAACCTGCACCCATTGGTCCTCCGCGCGTTCTTCTGATTGCCAGGCTATTGGCCGACAAGGGCATACGCGAATTCGCGGAGGCAATCCGCATAGCCAAACGGAACCATCCGACACTGGAGGCAGACCTTGTCGGCCCCTTTGACCCTAATCCAGCAGGGATTGATGAGTCCGAGGTCAGCGCATGGGTCCAAGAAGGATTACTTCGCTACCACGGGAACCAGGACGATGTTCGACCATTCCTGGAAAACTGTTCCGTTTATGTTCTTCCGTCGTACAGGGAGGGGACCCCGCATACGGTGCTGGAGGCGATGGCCACAGGTCGTCCCATTATCACCACCGAC
>JAQWJE010000009.1 GCA_029248525.1 Candidatus Binatia bacterium | reverse complement strand
GGCTTCGAGCCACCCAACCGCTCTGCCACTCAGTTAAAGACGCCTTAGTTCCACCACACCGCGTGACCTACGGCACGCAACTCCTCAGCAAGCTCTTTTTCCATCTCTTCCGCGCGTTCACGAGAAGGTAGCGGGTTATGTTTGCGATAGAGTTCGGTGGCCAAGCAGACCCCGTACACTCTCGCAAAAGAGTTGGAACCCCAATACGTTTTGGGGGCAGCACCTAATGGGCATTGGCATGTGAATACGGCCCCATCTCCGGTTTTCGCCTTGTGCTGCCGATACCTGCACCCTGGTTTGTGGGCGCTCTGACCGACGTAGTAGCACGACCTTCCCTCCGCAGGAGTCCATCCTGGGTTCTCGCGTGCAAACTTGGTCTCCTGATAGACCTCGTGCCTCAGCTCAATGACGTAGACATAGAAACGTGGGGCCTCAGGCATCGCAGCAGAGGCGAGGCTCATGTCGAGAGTTCCGTTAGACAACAGCGCAATCTCACGACGGACGAAAACATGAAGGCCCTTTATGCCTAAGCCCCCTCCAACCGGCAACTCCCAACCTGCCGCGCGGGGCCTCCGCTGTCTGCCGCCATTCATGTTCGGCGGATCGCCCGGAATATCTTGCGGGGGTGCGTCAATTGCTGCAGACGGGACTGCCCTCTGCTGTCGACGTAGCTCTTGCGATCGACGATCTCGGCGATGCGAGACTCGCCGCCCTTGCGACTCGCATTCGCTACCAGAATGCGATGATCGAACTTTCACGAGCGACAGGAACCGCACTCGGCCGACAGTCCATCGAAGTGATTTCGAGCGCTCGATAGCTAAGTTCGCGTAACGGTTGCCGACAGGGACGTGGAGGCGATGGATACGCGGCCAACGTACCACCAACCACTACAAATCACCCCTCAGAGCAGCCAACTGCGGCAATAGCTCTGGCCCAAAACCCCGAGCTGTACCGATGTGGTGCCGCCTTGGCCCCGGTGACCGATATGTCTGCCTTTGGTGACGCGATGCGTTTCCATCTCTTCGGCGCGCAGAACAAAGTGGTCTGGGGGGATCTAAGTGAATCGGGTGAGGCCGAGGGTAGGGATCCCGAAGTGGTGTACTACGGCGAGTGGCATGGATTTGTTCACCAGCCCAACCGGATAGACTTCTACAAGAGACTGCAGGATTTCCAGTTGGAATGTACGGCCAACTGATGGACTCGACGCCAGCGCTGCCGCGCGCCTTCTACCGGCGTAGAGTTTTACCGTTTGTAGTCCACCTCAAATTTCGACGAGAGTGCCCGCATGAACACAACCAGATATTTTCTAATCGCAGCCGTCATGCTCGTTGCCACCTCTTGTGGTGACTCGTAAGACCACGGGCCTGACTATCTCTTTGTACAGACTTCAGCCGGCGTGATCGTCACCCATGCCCAGCTGACCTTCGTGGACGCAAGCCTGCAGACCGGATGGTTCACCGACCGTCCCTACCGCGAGGCGGGACAGATCCCGACCGAGGAGTTCGCGGCTCTCTGGGATGTAGACTCGGAAAATTTTATTGGTCCGAGTACGACCCGCGGTCCCTTTGCCGACAACCCACCGAACGCCGAGTTCACGTGTACACTGGATGGTGAAGTGGTGAATTATGCCGTCGAATTAGAACAAGCGATACTGCCTCCGTTGATCTGCGGATCGACCTACTGTGCGTTGTCCTATCGCGTCACCTTCCTCTGACCCAATATCGTCGAGCCCTACGGTGACTTTGAATGCGATGGCCCGGGTCACCTGTTCATTGACGACGCGGAGGCTATCGACCTGAATGCCGATGGTTACTTCAGGGAGCCCGCCCCATGACGTAACAGGCTCGCTGCGATCGATCGTCCCCAGCGAATCCACCCCAACCCTGCCCCCGGCGTGACTCGAACACGCGACCTACGGATTAGGAATTGGATAAAAGCGATGACAAAGAGTGAGCAAAAACGAGGATTATTCCTGTGTTCTTGGCACCTTTTACCCATAGGGCGCTCTATTCGTCCATCCCGATTCTGCCACCGGCAGCGTTTCCCGCCCTTCCCGCCCTTCCCGCCCGTGGCGGAGCCGCTGGGCGGCGTGTTCGGACTCGCGGTGCAAACGCACAAGCGCCGCGCGAGCCCGCTTGGTCATCGGGGCAACGCGGCGGTTGGAGACATCGATTTTATTCGGCGACGCTTTTGAAACAGCCCGCAGGGTGTTGCTGGACCGCAGGGTGTCGCTGGTGCGCGGGGAGACCGAAGAGAGCCGCACCCGAGAACCGCGCGCGACAGCATTTGCCGTCAGGAGGACCCGGTTTTCTTCTCGATTCCGGGATCAAGAAAAGTTAAGCCATGGATAACCATGCTGGCTCGGTCGGATTGGTCTCGGGAAATGCCCTGCTTTTGCCCGAGCCGGTAAAGCTCCTCAGGCAAACGATCCCCAGCCATCATTCGAATATATCATTCTCAAGCAACGAAGGCCTCACAGATGAACGACTCAACGACCACCGCGCGACTGCGCTATCTCTCAGCACCAATCACATTCCTGATTTCGATACTGGCATTCGATCCCGCACTGGCATTTGATGCAGGAGGACTTCGATATACCGCGACCAGTGGCACCGAGGCTGAGGTGACCGGATTTGCGACGGGGAACTCTCCGACGACCATTGCCATTCCCGTCAGCGCATGTGATAGCGGCGCAGCAGCGTGTTATTTCGTGACCAGCATCAAAAGGGAGGCCTTTGCGAACAGCCAGCTTCAAAGTGTGACCATCGGCGCACTAGTGACTACGATCGGCGACAGCGCGTTCTCTGAATGTCCGCAGTTATCCAGCGTTACGCTCGGCAACAAGGTTGAGACGATCGGAGAAGGCGCGTTTGAAGAAACGCCCTTGCTCACCAGCGTCACCATTCCCGAAAGCGTGGTGACCATCAAACAGAGTGCATTCAACAACAGCAACCTGGCCAGCCTGATCATTCCCGACGGGGTCGTCACCATTGAAACACTCGCCTTCAAGGACAACGTCATTACAACACTCACGCTCGGTGCCGGCGTGACCACACTCGGCGGCAGCGCTTTTGCAGGGAACCAAATTGAAAATTTGATCATTCCGGAAACTGTATCAACGATCGCCACAGAGGCATTCGCCAATAACGCACTAACTCGCGTGGATTTCCTGGGTGATTTCAACACGTTCGACCTCGATATCTTCCTGTTGAATTCAAGCTTGTCGCCGATCACCTACTGCGCGGATAAAGCGCGCTGGCCGCAGACCTTCAACACGGGCACCGTGGGTACGCCCATTGATGTCGTGACGACAAACGACCCGAGCTGCGCGGGCCCGACACCCACGCCCACCCCGACACCCACGCCCACGCCCACTCCGACCGCCACACCGACCCCGACACCGGTGCCGACCGCCACACCGACCCCGACACCAGTGCCGACCGCCACACCGACCCCGACACCGGTGCCGACCGCCACACCGACCCCGACACCGGTGCCGACCGCCACACCGACCCCGACACCGGTGCCGACCGCCACACCAACCGCGAACGCATCAGAGAATATTTACAAGAACTACAACGGACTTCTGTCCTTTGACCCGGCAAACCGTCCGACATCGCCCGACGGGTTTGGTGCCGGCCCGACCTTGAACCCCGGTGGTTCCGGTCAGGTGCTGTACGCTGGATACTT
>JAQWJE010000008.1:300000-417149 GCA_029248525.1 Candidatus Binatia bacterium | reverse complement strand
CTCGTTCACCGCGGTCCCGGCTGATGCCGCGCCGACCGAAGAAGACCGTTGCAAAGCGCAAGTCGTCAAGGCTGACCGCAAATACTCCATGTGCGTCGCAGGGGTCTCCGCAAGGGACCTCCGCTTTGGGCAACAGACGGTTGGCCAGGCGACGACCATCAATGACTGTGACAGTCGCCGCACCAAGGCTTATAACAAGATCGATTCGAAGTTCCCCGGCGATGATTTCCCCGGATGTGGGCTGGATGCCGCGAGCAAGGCGGCCCGCGCGCAAGCGACTCTCGTCACCGCGGGCCTGGCCGAAGCGGCCGCCGATATCACCTCGGACAACGCGGCGCTCTGTACGGATGCCGGCGGCACCTATGATGCAGGCACCGACACGTGCACCGTCGATATCACCTCGGACAACGCGGCGCTCTGTACGGATGCCGGCGGCTCCTATAATTATAACACCGACACGTGCACCGTCGATATCACCTCGAACGATCAGAGCGTTTGCGAGACAGCTGGCGGCTCGTGGGAGAGTGGCACATGTACCGCAGTCTCATCCTACAATTGCACGATTGGCGCGTTGTGTAGCACCTGGGCCGCGGAATTGCCGACAGCGCTGCCATTCTACACCAACAATTATATCAATCACACCGCGGCTACCTCCGGATGCGCGGCCGGTCCTTGGAGCGCCGCCAGCAATGCACTCATAGAGCTGCGCGAGTTGACACGGACTTCGGTGGGCGGAGTAAATGGACCCGACGGGTGTTGTGACGCGTGGTGGTGGGACGTCTGTGGTGACTAGGCGCACCTCGCCCGACCCGCACCTGCGGGCTGTTTGAAAAACGACGACGAACACAAATCGCTGTCTCCAAACGCCGCGTGCGGCCTGCTCATCAAGCGGGCTGGGCGCGGCGTTTGTACGTGCACGCGGACGGTGGAGGTCGAGATGGATCCGTACCTGAGACCAGGTGCGCTCGTACCCTCCGTTCCGACTGACCAAGGGCCCGGACTTCGGCTGATGCTTCGGGCGACATCGCCAAAAATCACTCGAAGTCCTGAATCCCCTCGCGCAGGAGGTCGGAATTCTCGCGTTCATCTGGCGGTCCGAGCGACCCGCACCATGGGTCGGTCGCCGTTCGCACAAAAGCCCCCTCGGGATCAATTCCGAAACGTTCGCGAACCGCCGCGAGAGGCTCGGCACTGAACGAGTCGAAATCGATGGGGTCATCGACGTAATTGACATGGCATCCGTGACCTCTTTCCGCTGCACGATAGATCCTCTCGGGATCGAATTGGTTTCGCCAGGATGGCGTGTCTCGATAGCGCGCGTAGCCGAGCTGAAACTGAGCAACGGACCCCACCAACGCACTGCTGTAGTCCCTGCGCGAGAGCGCACCATCGAACGCATAGACGCACAATTCGCCGAGCGGGCTGGTATCGTAGCCCGCCAGAATATGATGGACATCGTGGAGGCTGAGGTTGTTGGAGAACGCCGCCCCCGCGGTACCAGGCAGCGGGAATTTATTATCGTCATAGTACGCGGCAAACGCGTGCCCCAGCGTCCCCACCGGAAGCGAGCGATAGGCCTCGTATTTCGCCAGGCGCTTGGCATCCCCGTCGCGTTGAATCCCGCTTTTGAAAAAGCCCCAATACAAGGACAGAAGCCCGCGCCCCATCTCCGGAATATTCGTGCGGAAGGCGTCGAGATAGATCAGGGTTTTCTTGTTCCGAGCGAAATCCATGGCGCCCTTGATCGTGACGTCCGTCACGCCCCAATTGGAGGCCAGACGCTGCAGCGCTCGAGCGCGGGGCTCAATCGAATCGGGCTCGAGGTAGGGAAGCACCGACGCCATATGAGTGATCTCACGACGGAGCTCGTGGTCCTCGATGTCGTCCTGGGCCGTACCGAAATCCGAATCGAGTTCGTCGGGATCGACCGGAGTCTCGAAAATATGTTCCGCGATGGCCACAAGCGTGCTGCGATGGATGTCGTGAAACGGCACACGTCCCTCATCGGTGGCCACACCCTTAAAAAGTTGGATCACGCTTTTGACCGATGAACCTCTCAGGTCGAAGATCTTCTTTTCCATGATGCTCCCGTAGATGAATAAAAAGGAATGACTATCATTGCGGAGGAAGCAATCAAATCTAAATTAATCCGGATGGCGAGGGAGCAGATCGCGGGCTTGCCGAGGGCCCAAACATGCCTGGTGGGTCTGATAATCTTGCCCTCGCCGGGATCGAAGCAAGAGCAGACTTCGTATCCGATCGCTGATAAGACCGCCGAGGTCCTCTACTTGAGAGTGGAGCGCGCCGACCAGATGAAGCCGTCGTACCAATAGTGCAGAAGCGATACGGCGAGACCGATCGATCCGGCCAATCGCAACTGCGAGGGATCGTAGCCATAGATCCGGTAAAGGGCGCCCGCGAGAAAAACGAATCCGGCCGCCACCAGAAAGCTCATCAGGTTTCCCCGAAGGGAATCCGAAACACCCAGTCGAGTGCGAAGGTTGCGCTTTTCCGAAAACCATAGAATCGCGAAGTATTGCAGCGCGTGATAAGCGTTCAAAACAAGAAACGCCTTCCACGCAGGCATGGTCCAGCACGCATAGACCGCAACCGAAGCCGTCGCCGTGAGCAGCGCGAACTTCGGTCCTGAAAAGCGGTACCCCGCCCCACCAAGCCGCGCGTAGGAAAACAGATAGTAGGCCAGAAACGCACCACCGAGGGTCAACGTCCAGGGCGTCAGTTGGTGATGCATCGGCCCTACGGCCATCACCGCCTGCACCGGCAACTCCCAGCCCACATCACGAAAATTCAACAACGAACGCAGCGTGGGAAGAAACGTGGTCCCGGCAATAAAGGGTCCGAGCGTGAAGACTTGAACGAAAATCAAGTCGAGGGACCTGCCTGCATCGGGATCGTTGCCGACCCGCGCGTCATACATCCTGGCCAGACCGAAATTCTGCATGCCGAGGTGAAAGATCGCCCAGAAGCCGGCAAGCGCGAGTCCCCCAATGAGAATGAAGTCCGAGAAATAGAATCCCGCAACCACCAGAACCGGAACCGCGACAAAGCGGAAGCGGTACTGACGAAATACCGCCGGGTTCGCATGCGTGCGCAGGAACACCGCGGAAGAATGGGCAAGAAACCAGACGATGAAGCCGAACTCGAGCGGGCTCGAGCGAAGCCCGGCGATCTGCTGGCGTTCCATCAGCACTGGAAGTGAACTCAGCCACTCCACCACCGCCAGACTCAGAAAGGGGGCCGCAACAAAGAATATCGCATCGTATAGCGGGGATACGATGGTCGCCGCCGAAAAGGACCTTCCTGGCGCAGAAATTTCGAGGTGGGCAGAAGACATGATCAGGAGTCGGCACAGTGTACCACTGTGCCGACCCTCGGGAAGCCCTGAAAGTTAACTAGCCGCCACTCATCCTGCGAGATCGCGCTGAAGCCATCTGATAGGCACTTCGACAATAGTCGTGCGCGCGCTTCGGGTCCGTATCGATCACGGAATTGCCTTCCACCCAGCGCTCCATCGCGGTCTGTGAAACGATATAACCGGCGGCCGACGCGTCGCTGATCGCTTCATACGCAAGATCGCAAACCTCTTGCAGTCGCTCCTGGTAAGCAACCCCTGAACGGCCACCGCCACCTTCACTTATCATATTCTCTATCTGGGTCTTGAGAACCAGGTCCATCTGTCTCTCGAGTTCGGTCAACATTTCCTTGATATCCAAGTCATGCTGCAAGAGCTGCGCCTTGACATCGAGATCGTGCTGGTTGAGCTGTGCCTTGACCCTCGCATCGTGTGCCGCAAGTTCGCTGCTGACGTTCTGGCCGTGGATTGTCAGGTTATTGTCGAACGCGATCAGCTGCTCGTTCAGATAGCCGCTGCGCTGCACAAGGCTGTCAATCTCAGCAGAATTGATTGAGCCGTCCAGATAGTCGGTCGTCTCTTGGATCGCCTTCATCACGTTGAGAGCCGTCTCCAAACCCGTGAAGGCGACTTGCACCGCAGTAATCGCGCCCGCGACAAAAGTGCAGATGGCCGAAGTATTGCCACCCGCGCACACGCCGATCCCTCCGCCGACGACAAGCTGATCTCCGGCAGCGATACAAACAGTATACGCATCCCTGGCTGCATTCAGCGATTGCCACCCCGTCGAGACATCAATTTGCAGCTGCCGAATCTCGTTCCATTTATCGATACTCCAAGCGCCATCGGACCTCTCGCCTTTCGCCCTGCCCGGATGGGATGCGTCGATGAAACCCAATTCTGTATCCCAATCGATGGAGTGGATATCCGTCTCCTGGAGCGGCCTTCTGGACTGAACGGCTCGTTTCACTGGCGGAGCAGCCTTGGCACGCTTTTGAATCGCATCAGCAGAAGCGGTTGCCTCAATGGCGTTTATCTGTGCCTGCAGAAGGCCCTCCAGATCGACCTCGGCGTAGACGTCGTACAGCTCATCATTGGAGGCCACCGCGAGTTGCTCACGCATCCTCCGTGCCTCTCCCGGCAGACCTGCCTCCTCAACCAAAGACGCAGATTGCTCAAGCAGCGCGCGAACCTCGTCGCCCGTTTCCGCCGCGCCAGAATCCTTCGCACCAAGGATGGCAATCCCGAAGAGCGCGACCGCATACAGTGCCAATCTTGAAAGTTTCATAGGTATCCTCATTCCCGACCCTTGTAAGTTGCCGTAGCTCACCGTCGACCTCCATAACCTGGCAGTCTATTGGGAGAGCGCGACACTGCATACTGGAAGGCGTCCCGACATTCGTCATGCGCCTTTTTCGGATCGGAGTCCTTCAGAGCCATGCCTCTGTCGAGGGCCTGTTGGGCACGAAAATGCACCTTGTAGCCAGCGTTGGTCGCATTTGTGATCGACTCTTCGGCAAGCCTGCAGACCTCCTCAAGGCGCTCCGTATAAGACATCAAGGCACGGGCGCCACCGTTGTTGGTCATCATGTTCTGCAACTGGGTCTTCAGAGCCAGATTTGCCTTGGCCTGAAGCCGCAGGAGCCACACCTTGATATCCTGATCATGGACGTCAAGCTGGTGCTTGATATCGTCATCATGCAGCTGAAGTTGATTCTTGATATCGTCATCATGCAACTGCAGCTGGGCTCGAATGCTCTCGTCGTAGTCCACAAGATTCTGGTCGAGAGCAAGGAGCTGCTCGTTCAGGTACGCGGCCCGTCTTTGGATAAGGCCGAGCTCGGCCGAATCGATCCGATAATCGAGGTAGTCGGTCGATCCCCGCCTCGCAATCTCGTAGTTCAATTCCGAGTCGGCGATAGTGAACAACGACTGCAGCACGGTCACGGTAATCGCCACAGGAATGCAGGCTGCGGCTGCATTCCCGCCCGCGCACACACCAATACCACCTCCAACCACCGCTTGGCCGGCCGCAGCGTCACAAATAGCGAACGCGTCCCTAGCGATCTGCAAACCTGAAAATGATAGCTGTAGCGCGGTCCTCAAAGCTCGGATCGTGATCCAGTGAACGATATTCGAGGGTGTATCTGATCGCACCCCCCTGGCCTGGCCCGGGTGGACAGAACCGTTACCCGTGCCAAGGACATCATCCCAATTCAGGACCTCTATGGACCCACTCTGGAGCGTCTTGCCGGCATCACCGCCGGTCGATGTGGACCGTGCACTGGCAGCACGACGGCGGTCTGCTTCAGCTTTCTTGACGGAAGCGACGGCCCGTTCCGAAGCATCAGCGGCGTCGGCCTGCGCCAGAACAAGCCTCTCCAAGTCGATACTTTCATAGGCTTCGAGTAGTTCGTCGTCCGAAAGAATCGCAACCTGCTCGCGCACTCGTTGGGCCTGCTCGACGAACCCCTGTTGCTCGATTAGCGCCGCAGATTCCTCCAGTAATACGCGGGCCTCAGCGCCCGAGGACACAGCTTTAGCTTCGTTGACACCGAAGAGTGCCACGGCGCAGAACGCCATCAACCACAGTGTTCTTTTCAAGGTTTTCATATTTATCCTCATTCACTTCCGAGTTGAGCGGATCGTCGGGAATCTTTTTCCGACAGGAATCCCTGATTCCATGCTGCTCTTCCTGGTTCCCATTCAGGGACCCTTGCAAACTGTTTTCTGAGGGAGGACCCTGCAGCCCGACATCGAGCCATGAAGGTCGACATCACCCAGCGAGAGCGAAACCCCGATCTCGCTGGGATCGCCACCCAGAGGCCCATCTGCCGTCACGTCTCCAAATACAAGCTTGAAATCCCAGCTTACTCTGGGCGGGAAGCCCCTGAGCACCTTCGATCGAACCTGCAGCTTCGGCTTGTCCGTCTTGCTATTCGACTGGAAACATCGGAAGACGCGCACGTTGTTCCCGCGACAATCCTCGGGGCCGAACGTGATCGTCCGCACCTCGGAACCACCCTGCTCCACGCGGACTGTCACGCCCTGATCGAAGGCAGGGACCGGCTCTCCGGCGACCGGATCCTGAAAAACCCCACCCTTCAGCTTGACCGATCCAACTTTCTTTATCTTGTATTTGACGACAGCCTTATAGAGCGCCAGGTCGCCATCGTCCAGGTCACAGAGATCCGGCACCAGGTCACCATCGAGGTCCGGGCCCTCCGCGCAGCCGCAGATCCCGAGCTGGCAGGTATCGTCCTCGGTGGCCGGATTCCCATCGTCACAGGAAGTTCCCGCGACCTCGTAAACATCCGCCGGGCAGGTGGCCGAAGTCCCGTCACAGACCTCGTCGGGATCACAGGAAGCATCGATCCCCGTAACCGATCGACAGACGACGTTCGCGTTGCCTGGCGGGTGGGCGCATTGCCCGCTTCCGTCGCAGAGGTCTTCGGTGCAAATTTCACCATCGTCCGGACAACTAACGCCCGCGGCCTTGTGGTTTGCGGCACACGTGCCCGAACCGTCGCAGGTATCCTGATCGGAACATGTGGTCCCGGCCTCACCGCACTCCGTCCCGGAAGACTGGAACGAGTTCGAGGGGCAGGAAGCACTCACACCGTCGCAGGTCTCTGCCACATCACATTCGCCGTCTGCTTCTCGACACACGGTATCGGACGATGAATATTCGCCCGACTGACAGGTCCCACTGCCATCACAAAGATCACCCGTCTTGCATTCACCGCCGGGTTGACCACAGGACGTCCCCGGAGGCTCATCATTGGCATCGCAGGACCCTTGGCCGTCACAAGTATCCGGGTTCGAGCAAATAGAGTCCGCGCTGTCACCGCAAGTCAAGCCTTCGGCCTCGAACTTGCAGTTGGAGGAGCAACAATCGTCGTCGTCCAGATTCCCGTCATCGCACTCTTCGCCCGCAAGCGCGTTCAGGAGTCCATTCCCGCAAATATCACACGAGCTGACAAGGAAATACGGCGTTCCTTCCATCGAGGCATCGACCCCCTCGGCACACGCATAGTCTTCCTCGATTACACACTCGTCGCTGCAGCCATCCTCGGAGTTGGTGTTGTCGTCGTCGCACTCCTCCCCATCATCAATGCGGCCATTGCCGCAATCGGGCACTTTGGTGCAGATGCCTCCAAGCGGCCACCAGACCGGGACAGTGGCATCTTCCGGAATCAACTCGGAGCGGACCGGCTCGGCCGGGCACTCGTAGGTGTCATTCGAAAGAGGCGGGCGCTCGATCAGACAGTCGACACAACCGTCGCCCGCCGTACTGTTGCCATCGTCACACTGCTCGAGGCCGCCGACCCATCCGTCACCGCAACGAGAGCAGGAGCGGTGACTATCGAGTTCTTCGGCTTCGGCGGCCGAGGTACACGTGACATCGTCGCGTAGCCGGCACTGGTCGTCGGTCCCGGCGGCTTCACAATGCTGCTCGAGTTCGAAGTCGGCAATCAACGAGCTGCAGCCACCGCCGTCTCCGGTGAAAGCTTCGCACTCGGCCTGAAGCCCCGAGAATTCTCCGGGCTCGCAGGTCTCGGAGATATCGATCGTACCATCATCGCAAACGTCGTCGCAGCTCGTCGGCGAGGAAGACCGATCGCACAAAAAGCCGGGCTCCTCGAGACACTCGGCTGAACAGCCATCTCCGTCGGCAAGGCCCCCCGGGGTCGTAGAATCGTCGCAGGTCTCGAAGCCTGTAGCGATCCCATCGCCACAGGTCGTCTCGCACAGATCCCCCGAGCAGTCCCAACCTGCTTCGTCCTCGCATTCGCTGGAGCAGCCGTCACCGTCGCGCAGCCCGGCTGCCAGGAACGAGCCAGAGGGCCCGGTGGCCCATGCCGCATCGTCACCGCCGCCCCAACACTCCACGGTGCCCGCGGCATCCGTAGCACAGCTATGGTCGTCGCCAGCGACGACCTGAAGGAACTGGCCTGCAGGCGCATCGAGTTGGCCCTTGGTGTCAGCGCCCCAGCAAGCGATCGTCCCATCGACCTTCAGGCCGCACATATGGCTCTTGCCCGCAGTCAACTGACGAAAGGCATCCCCCGGAGGCGTCGCGAGATCACTTGCATTGTCGCCGACGCATGCGACCGAGCGATCGACGCGCAACGCGCAGAGCGTTCTGTCGGAAGCAACCACCTGGACAAACTCACCGGTGGGGAGAGTCGCCTGCGTCGAGGGCCCTTCGCTATACAGGATCGCGTTGTCCCCCCAGCAGAACAAGGATCGGTCTTCCAACAGAATCCCGCAGTTGAAATTGCTACCCGAAGTGAGGCCCACAAAGGGGCCTTCGTTGCTCGCAACACGGTCGACCTCATCTGTAAGCTCCGGACAGTAAGGGAACAAATTCCCCAAGGTGCATCCGGGGTGACTGCGGTCAAGAGGTAGCCACGGCCCCCAACATTCGGCGCGCCCATTGGGTCGAAGCCCGCACTTATGGGTGGAACTTGTCACGATCGAAACGAATTCCCCTCGGGGAACTCCGCTTGCCTGAACCTCGGGCTCGCCGCTCTCGTCGTTGAGGGTGGATAGACCCCACTCCGATCGAAGAAAGCAGGCCTCAGACCCGTCAACAGCGCGCCAGACGCCATTCATCCCGGGGGGATCGGCGTCAAATGGTCGGGTGCAGTAGAGTTCCAGTTGGTTCTCGGTGCAGTCCTCCTCATCGGCCGGAGGTAGGTCATTTTCCGGATCGGGATCACAGAGCGGCTGGACATCAATCACCTCGCGGCTGACTCGCCAGCAAAGGATCTCGCTGTCTTCTTCCGTCAAGCCACAAATCTCGTTTTTCTGGCCAACGATGGTAGTCAGGCCGGTTTCCTGGTCGCCCAGGTCTCCGGACGCGGTAATCCCTGAACAGGACACCACCCCGTCATCATCCAGGGCGCAGCTGAAATCGGCGCCAACGGCAATGGTCGGCTGATCGGAGCCGAAGTCGCACTCCTCGCCCCCGGCGACGACAAAATCACCGCAAACATTCCCCGCGGCCACTTGCGGGGCGGCAGACAGGAAGACGAGAGCAAGAAGAGATAGAAGTACAGGTTTCAAGATGGGCCCTCCTGGAGACGGACCATTTACTCCGCCGTCAGGGCTATAGTATGAGGTTGAAGGAATCGGTTATGGAGGCGTTGGAAAGCGCTTAGGTGCGCAGACGATCAGGATTCGGCCCTAGCACTTATCACTGCACTCGCGCCTGCGACAAGCTGTTCGGCCCGCATAGTGGGACAAAATCGAGAAACCACGAAAATGCCACGGAGCGCAGAGAAAATCGCCGAAATTTTCGCGTTTGACGCGAGGAGCCTCGAGTTCTTTCGCCGGGCGCTTGGCGTTTTGGTCGCTACAGACGTACTCCTGCGGAGGAGCGAAGGCTTTCGATTCCATGGCGCATCGGGTCTGGTCGACGCACCCTACCGCGCGTGGCAATGGCTCGCGCCGCCTTGGCCGCTGTCGCTGCCATCAGGGCTCGCAGATTCCTCCGCTGCCGAGACCACCGCGATCTTCGCAATTCTGATCGCCTCGGGAATGATGATCGCCGGATGGCTGCCGAGACTGGCGACGCTCGCGGCCTGGGTTCTGTTGTCGGCGCAACAGGATGCCGCGCCGCTACTCAACTATGGTGCCGATCATCTGCTGCGGCTCTTTCTGCTCTGGTCGCTGTTCCTGCCCGGCCCGAAGCAGGCGCATACAAAGACCGTGGGCTCGGTGGCGACAGCGGCCCTGATGATCCAGGCCGCCATGCCCTATATCTTCGCCGGAATCTACAAATGGAACGACACCTGGCTCTCGGGGACCGGGCTTGAACTCAGCCTTGCCATGGACACCTACACTCGTCCTCTGGCGGCGAACCTGAGGGAGCTGCCCGCACTGCTCTCGATGGCGAGCCGGCTCTTCCCGGCTTTCGAAATTGCCGCCGGGATCGGGCTGCTGCTTCCGATGGCCGGTGGGCGTATCCGCGAGGCGTGCGCGCTGCTTCTCGCCGCCTTTCATCTGGGCGCGGCATTGGTGCTTCATACCGGCTTGTTCCCGCTGGTTTCCCTTGCGGGGCTGGTGCTCTTCGTGCCCTCCCGCGGTTGGGACGCCCTCGAGCAGCGACTCCCGATGCGCTTGTCGAAGGATGCTCCGTCGCCCGGTCCGGAACCCGGGAAGCAACAGCGGGGTCTGTCCTTTCTGCGAGAAGGGATCTGTGGCGCGCTGCTGCTGATCATGATCGCCTGGAATCTGGCAGGTCTCGGCCTCTGGGAATACGCCCGGGAACACCACCCGGAATGGACCCGTCAGCATATGGCGGATCAGGGAAATCGCTCACCGATCATCGACTCCGCAGAGGCAACATCCCGCCGCCTGGGCCTGCCTGGTCAAATCGGATCCATCGCACGACTCCACCAGCGCTGGGATATGTTTGCGGTGGTCGGCAAGACGAGTGGTGGCTGGCCGGAGCTGGAGGGAACAACCGCGAGCGGTCGCCGCATCGATCTGGTCGAATGGCGCGCCCTCACGGCCGAGCGAACGCCCCCGGTGACCGTCGCCTACCCCGGGACGCGCTGGAGGACCATGACGACCTCGATGCGACCGCGGGGACGCCAGCCCCTTCGTTGCCGCCTGACGCTGACACGCGCCCGGCAGTGGAACCGGGATCATCCCGACGACCCGGTGGTCGCGGTCTCTTTTGCGTTCGTCGAACCAAGCCCCGGGCAGGGAGAAGGCCGCCGCACGCGCCGCTGGATCACACTCGAGGGAGAGGATCTGGCCCCGAACTCGGGGGCATGCGCCGGGCCGCCCTGAGCCACCGAAAGACCGTTCGCCGCAACCGGTTCAGGGCGCTGGTTGGGCGAGCTTGTTCAGGAACGCAGAAATGGCACTCGCGGGCTGGTCGCGATTAAAGCGGTAGTCCCCATGGGTATAACCCGGCAGGCGCATGAATTGCGCGTCAGCGCCCGATGCCAGCAGCGCATCGTACATGATCTCGCTTTGCTCTATTGGCACAATCGGGTCGGCGTCGCCGTGTAACAGAAACACCGGTGGACAGTCACCATTGAGGAGTTTCAGCGGCGAGGCCAGGTCCGATTTCTCGGGAGCCGTTGCTATCGACTCCCCCAACAATTCGGTGATTGGCGAGTCTTGCGCGTAATAGTCCAGGAGCCCGTCGAAATCTTCGGGAACGGAGAGGAAATCTGTCGGTGGGTATAATGCCAATACGCCCTGGACCTGATTCGATTGCTCAAGATGATCGCCAAGTTGTCCGTTCAGGTGCGTATGCTGCGCAGACACGCCCAGCATGCACGCCATATGTGCCCCCGCCGACATGCCGGCAGCAATCATCCGTTGCGGATCCAATCCGAGTTGGTCTGCATTGGCGCGCAGATAACGGACTGCCGCCTTGGCTTCGTGACATTGCACCGGCCACTGAGCGACGTCGCTTAATGAATAACTTACACTGACAAGCACATAGCCTCGAGCCAACTGCTCGGCGGCGATACGCTCGATGGCCTTCCGGTTCCCCATCTTCCAGGCACCACCGTGGAACCAGACGAGAACTGGCCTCGCGTGAGACGAGTCGCCGGCGGGCCGATAGATATCGAGAAGGCGATCCTCACCGGCACTGCGACAATAACAGACTGTCTCCGGCTTGTATTTGCGGAGGTAAGCCCGCCCGAGGATCGCGCTGTAGACCATCGAAGTGATGACCTTGATGTTCCCGAAAACTTTACCGATCGCTGACATGGAGCGACACAATTACCTTTATTGGCGACCGATCCAAACGCTCGCTGGCAATCCTCCCCTCGTCCTCGACAACGCGACGCACACGAGGGTTTCTCCCGGCCCCCGCAACGGTCATGCGCACCGCACCAATGGCCCGACGTAGATTCGATCGGCGGCTCAGGGGCTAGTTGAACCGATAGCTGATCTCGCCGCCAAAGGTTCGTGGCTGTCCATAGACCGCCGATACGAAACCAAAATAGGGGACCAAATTCTGCGCGTAGTTCATGAACGATACGTCCGTCAGGTTATTGCCGAACAAGGCGATCTGCGCCCGATCGTCCATGAAGTCGTAGCTGAGTCGCGCATGCAGGAGGCTATACCCCGGTTGGACGGCTTCGGTTACGGCCTCGGCGTCAAAATGAACCGCACTTTGGTAATACCAGTCCACCCTTGGCGTGATGTAGCCGTTGAGCCATTGCTGCTCGAAGACGTCCAACGGCAGCGGTGCCATGATCGAGATATGCGCTTGCGCTCTCGGGGCGTTGTTGAAGCTCTCTCCGGAGATATCGACCGTCTCACCCGGGGCTCCCACCGCGAGCGCCGGCGGCGCATCCGTGAAGCTGTCGTACACCGTATCCAGAAGGCCCAACGATCCGGTCACGAAAAGCGGTCCGAAGGGCCGGCCACGGAGTTCCAGCTCCAAACCCCTGCCGGTCGCACTCGCCGCATTCTTGATGACCTGAGTCGTCTGACAGGTTGTCGGATCGTCCGGATCCGTGCAGGAACCCTCGACCGCCAGGACCTGCAAGTCCTCGTATTTGTACAAAAACGCTGAAAGATTGACTTCGAGACGCCGATCAAAGAAGCCGGCCTTCGCCCCGACCTCGAAAGAATCCAGAGTTTCCGGGTTGAACGCAGTCAACTCGAGCGGGCCATTGGCCGTCGAATTAAATCCACCACCACGAAAGCCCTCGGAGAACGTGAAATAGGCCATCAGGTGATCGACATCCGTTCCCGCAAGAAGATCCTCGGGCATCGTGGCTTTGATACTCGCCATGGGTGTCCATTTTTTAAATTTCTCGGATGCTTGCGTGCTTCCGTCAACCAGAATGGCGCCACTGCGGTTCTGATTTCGATACACGTCCGATTCCTTGTTCTCCTGCGTCCAGCGCAGGCCGGCGGTGAACTCGAGCCACTCCGTCAGGTCGATGCTGACCTGTCCGAATCCGGCAATATCCGTATTGTCCACGTTCGCGATCGTCAGCGTCTGCTGCGTAAAGATGTTGACATCCGCCACAATATTGGTCGGCAGCTTCGAGCGTTCGTTGAACCAGAAGAGCCCGACCACGCCATTGATGCGATCATCCCATGCCGAAAAATTCGACTGGGCTTCGGCAACGTAGGTTGTCCCCTCGGTCGGAGCCGCGACATATTGATCACTCTCGGCGAGGAGTATGGCGATCACGGGCAAGTCGGTGCCATCAAGATCTTGTCTGGTTGAAAAACCGCCCGAACGCCAGGACCCTTTCACGGTGAAACTCAATTCCTCCAGAAGCCCGACCGGCCCGACGTCCCAATTCGCGGAGCCCCAAACACCGTAGTCTTCACCGGAATAGATCTGGTTCACATCCGCTGTGCTGACGCGTGGCGTTAGCTCGGCACAGGCCGCCGGCAGGTCCGGGATCAAACTCGGGCCAAAGGCTGGCTCGGCGCCTGGTTGCATGATGCAGCGAGAAGCCTGTCCTCGTTGATGGCTGTTGCCATAATTACCCATCAGATCAATCGTGATATCATCGGTGGGCAGAATCTGGACGCTACCGAGGAACCCGATGCTGTTGGTATTGAAGAGTTTTTCTTTCAGATAGGTATTGCTGACCCAGCCATCGGAGTTCTTGCTCACAAAGGTGGCTCTGGTTCTCAGCCAATCGGTTATGGGAACGTTGATCGAGGCTCGGGTATCGATAGACCCGAAGTTCGCAAACCGTATACTCGCGAACCCCTCGAGTTCCGGGGACGGCTTCACCGAAGTGATATTCAAGGCACCGCCGACGGTGTTCTTGCCGAATAATGTGCCCTGCGGGCCGCGTAAAACTTCGATCTGCGCGACATCCACCAGGTCAACGATCGAGCTAAGGTTCCGTGTCATGTACATGCCGTCGACGTAGACCCCCACGCCCGGATCAAAACTGGTTCCCACACCAGCGGTTCCGATACCGCGAAGACGAATATTCGAAGACAGCGGCGTCGAGACAGCGCTTGCCGCAAATTGCATATTGGGGACAAGGTCTCTGATATTGCGCAAATCCGTAATCCCGGCCTCCGCAAGAGCGTTGGCATCGAGCGCGGTCACGGAGACCGGAGTTTCCTCAAGTAGTTCGTTGCGCTTGCGAGCGCTGACCACAATTTCTTCGATCTGCCTCGCTCTGGGTTCGGAGAGATTCGTTTCCTCTCCCACGGCGATGGCCTCAGCCTGGGCTGGAGCGGCATCGACCTCGGTGTCCACACCGCCCACAGCAGCCTCCTCATTCAGGAGCGCGTCCAGTGATTCCGGCTGAGCGGATGCCGGCGTGAAAAACCCCATGGTCAGAAACAAAATCAGAATCGCTTTCGATACAGCTCGCATGGTCTGGATGGCTCCCCTGTCCTCAAATCACCAAGGTTTTGTCACTAAGTGTGACGGCTGTCGCGAAGCCTGCCAGATATGGTGCTGAAAGCCAAACCGAAAGGCTGAACGCTACGAGCCACTCCCGGAAATCGGCTCTGCCTGCCGATCCGTGCCGGGAACCATGAAAACGAACCAAGCGAAAGCCATACCCAGAATCCCGCCGTACAAGAGGGCGACCTTCTGGTTTTGGTAGGCCAGAGCCACTAGGCTCAGCAACGCGAGGGCCAGCGCCACACCCGGGACCAGAGGATACCAAGGTGCAAGATAGGGCCTTTCCAACTCGGGCTCTTTTCGACGCAAGGCGAAGAGCGCCAGCATCGAGACCACATAGAGAGTCAAGGCGCCGAAAACCGCCATGGTGATGATATCTCCCGTGCGCCCACTGAGCAGAGCGCCGAAGCCCACCAACATATTCAACACCAGAGCCGCCGCTGGCGTCTTGCGCGTGGGGTGAGTCCGGCCAAGAAACTTGGGCGCATACCCCACCCGGCCGAACTCGAACGTCGCACGCCCCGCAACCAGAATGATGCCGTGGAATGAGGCGATAAGCCCCAATAATCCTACGTTGATCAGCAGGGCAAAGAGAAAGGAATCCCGCCCGACCAGATGCCCCATCGCGAGGGGCAGAGGCGAGTCCGACAGCTCGCTGGACCCCGGCTCGAAGACCACTGTCTCCCAACCGTTCACGCCTACCGAGCAGAAGAAGGTCAAGAAGGCCAACATCACCAGAGTCCCCATCGCCGAGCCGAAGCCGATGCTGATATTGCGCTGCGGGTTGTGAGTTTCTTCGGCCACATTGGCCAGCCCTTCGATCGCAAGATAGAACCAGATGGCGAAGGGGATCGCGGCAAACGCCCCGCCCCAACCGTTGGGCAGAGGGTTCCTGCTGAAGGCTTCAAAGCTGAAATGCGGGCCGGTCACTCCGGCGAAAATCAGAAGCTCGATCACGGCCAGCACCGTCACGATCAATTCGAAAATCGCCGAGAGCTTCACGCCCCAGATATTCAGCCCCGTGAAAAGAACATAAGCACCCACAGCGAATATCCAGACATCCACCTCGGGGAACTTGATATTCAGATAGGCGCCGATTGCCGCTGCGATCGCCGGCGGCGCGAATACGAACTCGACAATCTGCGCCACGCCTCCCAGAAATCCCAGGTTTCGACCCAAGGCCCGGTCCGCATATACAAATACGCCACCAGCCTTGGGGATCGCACAGGCCAGCTCGGAGTAACTCAAGGTGAAGGTCACGTACATAATTGTGACCATCACCGTGGCGAGCAACATTCCATAGGGACCGGCCTCCGGCAGGCCGAGGTTCCACCCAAAGTACATCCCCGAAATAACGTATCCGACGCCCAGACCCCAGAGCATCACGGGACCCAGCTCTCGTTTCAGCTCCGTGTTGGTTGCCATGGGAGAGAGGTATATCTGCGCGCGGCGACAAACTGAAGGGTTTTGGGGTCCGCTCAAATAGACCGCATGGGAAACACCCCATTGACGTCCCGCAAAACCTGCGCGACAGTGCGCGCATCGACCCCAATTCCACATCCAAAGCGACACTCAGGACTGCCCCGACAGGCCATCTCAGATGCCTGGACGGACTCCGGGGCACCGCGGCGATGCTCGTCGTGATCACCCATTGCTGTGGTGGGCTCGTACGCACGCCCGAGATGGAATGGCTGCTCTATCAAACACCCCTGCGACTGATCATCGCCCCGTCCGGGGCAGTCCAGATTTTCTTTGTGCTGAGTGGCTGGGTTCTGGCCGCTTCGCTTTCGCGGACCTCGCTGGGAACGGGGACCCTCCCCTATCTGGTTCGTCGGATTCTCCGCATTCAACCGCCCTATATCTTCGGCCTTCTTCTCGCCTGGGGCCTGAGTTTCTTCTATCTGTCGCCCCAGGCCGCCACGGGCTTGAACGGGTGGCTCCGAAGCTTTCTTCCCGTGCACCTGGAGCCGTTCGTTCTCCTTCGAGAACTGCTGATCCCAGGGAGTGCCGACAACCAACTGCCCGTGGGTTGGTCGCTATATGTCGAGATCGTCTTCTCGTTCCTGATGCCCTTGATGTGGCTGATCACGAAAAGACTGCATTGGGTCCTGCTGCTTCCGCTGCTTGGCTATGCCTACAGTGGTGCTGCGGACTTTCGCGTCCTGCAATGGTCTTTTGATTTCGTGTTCGGCCTCGTCCTGTTCGCCGAACGCGAACGTCTTGCGAGATGGATCGAGATCCTTCCCGGCGTTCTACAGATTGGCCTGGTCCTGCTCGGACTCGCGCTCTTTGCTGCGCCGACCAGTTTGATCAAAACGCCGCCCGAGATTCTACGTGTCGCCACGGGCTGTGCCCTCTGCCTGCTGGCCGCACTCTACATCCCGTCGGTGCGACGAATCTTTGAAACGCGCCCCTTGACCAAACTCGGGCAAGTCTCTTATTCGCTCTACCTCGTCCACTTCCCGATTCTCCTTCTGATGGCACCGCATATCACCAGTGCCGCAACACCTTGGAGAAATTTACTCGCCGTGTTGATCACGGTCGTGCCGCTGAGCCTGCTCGCAAGCGAGCTGGGATATCGCCTGATCGAGAGGCCCTCGATCCAATTCGGTCGATGGTGCAGCAAACGGCTCAGCCCCGGATCATTCCAGTCGCCGCAGTAGGCAAGTAGCGATCTCTCGGGTATGAATGCCTGCAGATGGGTCCAAAGCTAGCCACAGAGCACGGCGGGTGCGCCCTCTGCGGATCGATGGAGGGAACGCTCCTCGCGCAGGGGTACGACTTCGAATACCTGACCACGCGCGAGGAGTTCTCCTTCTGGCGCTGCTCCTGTGGCGGAACCTTCCTGCATCCGCGGCCAGCACCCACGGCGCTCCCGACGATCTATCCGGAAAATTACTACAGCTATAATTTCCAGGACAAGCTCGGCCCGTTAGTCATGCGCTTCAAATCCCTCACCGAGCGGGCCAAGGTCGCTGCCTATACCCCCTACCTGCGACCGCAGGCCCGCGTCCTCGATATCGGCTGCGGGGACGGACACGTATTGCGCCAACTCGATGACAACTACTCGCCACCGCTGGATCTCGAGGGTGTCGAATTTTCCGAACATGGCGTCGCGGCAACACAATCACTTGGCTATCGCGTGCACGTTGGGCCGATCGAAGAAGTCGAACTTCCCGAGGCCGCCTTCGATCTCGTGATCATGAACCAGCTGATCGAGCACGTCCGCGACCCGAAAGCGGTGCTGCGGAAAATCGCCAGGGCACTCGCGCCCGGCGGCCATCTTTTCATCGAAACACCGAATATCGATTCTCTCGACGCGCGTCTGTTCCGGAAGCGCTACTGGGGGGGGTACCACCTCCCCAGGCACTTCCATCTTTTTGATACTGTTTCCCTCGGCCGCATCGTGGAAGAATCCGGCTTGCGGACGATCTCGCAAAAACCCCTCGTCTGCCCGCAATTCTGGATCATTTCCGTACAAAACTGGCTCAAGGACCGCGGCGCTACGAAACTCGCGGAATGGATCAGTCCCTTCAATCCCCTCTTGCTGGCACCCGCCACCGTGATCGAACTCATTCACCAGCGGGTCTCATGGACTTCCAACCAACAAGTGGTGGCTCAGGCCGCTTCCTCAGCGCAAGGTAAATCATGAAGACTTCGACCGGCCATATTGGCGTCGGCATGGGTGTCGGGCTCGTGCTGGCGAACATGATCGGTGCAGGCGTGCTTCTGAGCGCGGGATTCATGGCAGAAAGCATGGGCCCCGGTGAGATTCTTCTTTCCTGGGTGTTCGGGCTGGTCGTCGCGCTGTGCGGAACCAGGGCGTACGGATTCGTCGCTGCCGTCAGTCAGAAATCCGGTGGCGAGTACCGCTATCTGACGGACTACCTTCACCCGTTCGCGGGATTTCTGGCAGGTGCCTCCTCCCTCGTTCTCGGGTTTGCCGCCCCGATCGCCGTCGATGCCATCGCCATTGGTTCCTATGCCTCGATCCTTGGGGCACCGATGCCACCGCGATTCATCGGCGCGGTCGTCGTCGTCACCTTGGCGCTGGTACACACTTGGGGATTTCGGACCTCCGATCGGATTCAGAATCTGTTGGTCATAGGGAAGCTGCTGGCGCTATTGGCTTTTGTCGCCGTGGGCTTCGCATACGGCTCCTCCGCATGGCCCACCTGGACACCGGCCGAAACTCGAAACAGCTTTCCGGTCGAAGCGTTTTTCGCCAATCAATACTGGATCGTATTTGCTTTCGCCGGCTGGAATGCCGCAATCTACGCAGCCGCTGAATTTCGTGATCCCCTTCGAGACGTACCTCGCGCCATGTTTCTCGGCTGCGCGCTGGTTGGCTTGCTCTACCTCCTGGTGAACTGGATCTTCGTAGCCAATATGACAGCGGAAATGGGCCGAGTTGTCTACGACTACGAAACGACCCGCATCACCCTCGGTCATGCCATCATGGAGCGACTTCTGGGAACACAGGGGGCGGTATTCGCGTCGGTCCTCGTTATTCTGGCCTTTCTTGCCGCTATAAGCGCCATGACGTTTGTGGGCCCTCGCGTTTATGCCGAAATGGGCCGAGACGGGGTTCTGCCGGAGTTCTTCGCCGGCACGAGCGAAAAGCCGCCCTGGGCCGCAACAGCCTTGCAAACCGCAATCGCCCTGATTTTCCTCCTCCGCTCGGACGTCCTCAGTGCGGTAGGCGTCGTCGGAGCTCTGCTGATGCTCTCGAGTGCGGCCACGTGTCTCTGTGTATTCGCGATTCATCGCCGCGCCGATCTCCCCAACGCCTCGCGACTCGACCGCCTTGCCGCAGGAGCCTATATCTTCGCCATGAGCTGGTGTATCTGGCTGGGATGGAGCACTTTCGGCGGGGACGTCCTGTCCGTTGGCGGAGTGATTCTCGCCGCGGCTCTGCTTTTTTCGTGGAGACGAAGACGCCCGACGGTAGAGCCGAGATAACGAATCAACGCTCGTCAGGCTCGCGGATCCAACTCTGGATCGAACCCGGACTGAGCGTCTGAAAATTACGGCGTTCCTGTTTTGCCTCCTCCAAGCGTTGTCTCAGAGAAGAAAATTGCGGTGAGCGATCCCTGAAATCGATCAGGGCAACCTCGGACAAGCGCGCGCCCCGTTCCTCCGCCGCTGTGCGCAGAGCCACCTCAGCATCAAAGTTCAAGGGCCTCGGCATCCTCGAGATCAGCGCACAAAAACGCCCTGGCACGTTCTCGGGCCAGTCCACAAGAATTTCAAGTGTATAGCCACCCTTGGCGATAGCCTCGGGGGGCAAGGACATCTGAACGATATCTGGCGAGCCAGACCGCAACCGCAACTCGGCCGAACCCGGAAACAATGCGATCGCAGGCTCCCGGGGCCGAAAGAGCGGCGTCTTCGATAAATCTTCCCCCTTTGAGCCCTCGGCCGGGAAGGCAGCGATCGCATTGATCGCCACCACACCAGACGCCGCACCGACGGAGCGACTCCGGAGGCGAAGACCTCTAACCTCAGCGGCCACGTTCGCCAGCGTAATCATATAAGGGCCTGCTTCAGAAAGCTCCAGACAGCCATGATTGCTCGGGATCTCGACATTACCGCCAATCGCCTGGCCTGAAATCTCCGGAGCCTGCCATGGGTTCGCCTGCAAGGCCGCCAACTGAGACGCCTCCCATGAGGCCGAATCAGCCTCGGCCGCCGCTTTGCCGAGAGCTTCTGCCGCGAGGAAGACGCGCGCATCCATTGCCTGCAAGCGTGATAGCCCCGGCAGCATGTAGAGATTTGCAAATTGATCGCCCGACGTATGCAGGGCATCCGAACGCAAAGCTTGCGGAACGACCGCACCGAACCCCATTCCCAGATTGAAAAACCGAAAATCCATTTCCTGCAGGTTGGACAGGAAATCGGCGGGATCGGTACCCACCGCGCGCAAGGAAGAAGGTGTGTACTCCATCACCATCACCATCTTGGGATTCGCGGCAATGGTCTGGGTCATCCCCTCCAGAATGATGCCTTCTGCCCCCTGCGTATCCACTTTGATGAAGTCGACTTTTTTACCCTGGATCGGCGCATAGTCGTCGAGACGGAGAGCCTCGACGTCGAGGAAGGGCCTCGCCGCGCCCTCCTCGTCGAAAATTCGGTGGTCGCCCTTGTTCTCGTGAGCGAGAAACAGGCGCAGGCTTCCCGGTTCATTGGAAAGCGCCTTCTGCTCGAGGGTCACATTGGTCAAACCGTTGCGCTCCACGTTCGCCTTGAGGATCGCAAAGCTCGTCGGATCCGGCTCGAACGCATAAACATGGCCTTCTTCGCCCACGATTTTCGCAGCAACCACAGTGTAGTAGCCAATATTCGCTCCAACATCGACAAAGATATCCCCACGTCGAATCGTGTGGAGGATCCATCGTGTCTCCAGGTCTTCCCACACATGGTCCTGCTCAAGGACCGCCCGGATCGTGGAATCATCGGGGTTCGTATAGAGCTGCGTCGGTGGAAGTCCCGGGACTCGTAGATCTACACTGGGATAGGGATCACCGTGCGCCAAAGGAGCCGCACTTAATCCCAAAAAGAGAGCAACCGTGCGACAAATGGTCCGTAGAGCGATGTGGCGATCCATCGCATGTTGAGTATTACAGTGCGAACCGCAAGTCTAGGTCGAACCTTCAGACACGGGCTCGCCGATCCGAGATCGCTCGCATCGATGCTGGACTTTTCCCGAGGGCCGAACTAGTTTTAAACC
Source organism: Candidatus Binatia bacterium (assembly GCA_029248525.1). Taxonomy (NCBI): domain Bacteria; phylum Candidatus Binatota; class Binatia (SeqCode); species Binatia bacterium. Next base: position 395,666 of record JAQWJE010000008.1, on the reverse strand, counting down.
ATCGTGCCGCGTCCGCTCTCGACTGCCGCGGAGACCCGCAAGCCTCCCACTGAGGACCTGCTTTCTTCCGGCTCGTTCTTCCCGCTCCTGTTGGCGGTGTCTCTGGTGCCCTATCTCTGGATTCCCCTGTCGTGGGATTGGTTCCCGGAAGCACAAGGACGGCCGATGGCCACCATCATTCTCCTCTTCATCGCGTCGCAGGCTCATGTCGGCGCCAGTTTCTATTTCTATACCGATGGCGACATGCGGAGCTTCATGCTGCGCCAACGGCCGAAGCGATTTCTCGCAGGGGTGCTGGGGATCATCGTTGCTTACCCGGCAGCATCGCTGCTCGTCAGCCGAATCCCGGAGGGCGAACTGCAACTCTCTCTCGCCTTTCTATTGATATCTTTTTATTCGGCTTGGCAGGTTCACCACTATTCGCGGCAAAGCCGAGGAATCTTGAGCTTTCTGGGCAAGGCGGAAAGCGCACCCCTGTCACCCACAGAATCCCGCGCCCTGTCCTTGACGGCGCTGGCCGGGATCGTCGGGGTTCTCGGCTTCTCCTACCCAGCCGCCCGGCACTTACAGACGGTTGTCGGATTTCTGCCTACTGTGTCACTTGGCCTGATGGCCGCTGGTTGGCTGGTATGGTTCGCAAGCCTGATTCGAGAACGCCCGCAACATTCATGGCGGCGACACCTGGCCATGGCCCTCACCCTCGCGTTTTTCTTCCCGCTCTATTTCTTCGACGACATCTTTCCCGCATTTTTCAGCTTCGCGACAGCTCATGGACTGCAATATTTCGTTTTCATGGGAATGGTCTCGCGGCCTCGTTCGCGCGCGGCTACGAGCCTCGGACATTCGGAGGCTCCCCAGCCGGGCACACGGCTGCAAAAGTGGAGACCCGCCATCACCATGGTCGCCTGCGGGATCCTGATCGGGGCTCTGATTCTGACGGTGCCGCTGGCCGTCGGACTCGGGATCGTGATGGCCCATTTCGTACTCGACGCGGGCGTGTGGAAGCTCAGTGAACCTTTCCAGCGCAACTACATGGCCGAACGCTTTCCGTTCCTGCGCTAGCCCTCTGCGGATCCGGGAGAAGCAGCCTCAGCAGAACTGTCCGCTTCCCGGAGCGGCACAAGCTTGTCGCTCATAGGAAGGGGAATCGTCTTTGCTTGCCTTCTCGACCACCGGCATGGGGGGGGCCGCTTTGGGGGCTCCGTCTCGGCGCGGGCCACCCAGATAAGCGCCCGCCATCCCCGACGGAAGACAGGTGAAAGTGACGGCCTGCCCGGTCGCCTTCGCCAGATTCAGAATCGCGGCTTTTGTCAGGGGTGCGCCGGCAGCGGCATCTGTTGGGGTGAACTTGTCATCAGATGCGAAGATCCAAGCCTGTGAACCGGCGCCCACCCGGGCAGTCGCAACGAGGTCACACTCTCGGGCCGCGGCATTCTCGGGATTCGGGTAGAGCGCTCGCGAGCGCTGAATCATCAAGTCAAGCCGTGCCAGTTGATCAGCTTGGGCAGCTGCATCGATCGTTACCTGTTGGCCCACGATCGGAGCCATATTGGTTTCGAATGCGAGCATATAGGCAGCCAGGCTCTTTCGACTCGTCAACCTCTGCGCGTCCGTCTTGGCCTGCGGATACGTGAAGAGAATGTAGTGCGTGAAACGCCAAAGGGAATCGACCGCACCCGCGTGGTCATACCCGAAACCGCGTATCTGATCGCCTTGATGGCTGGTATCGCCCTCAATGAAAAGCAGAGTCTCCCCGCTCAGAGGGGCTTCGGTCATCCCGTACATACCGATGCGTTCGTAGAGGTTTCGCATGTGGGGGGTTTTGAAAGGTTCCAGGACTCCCTGCGTCGTGATCTTGTCTTGACCGAAGAAGCCACGAGCAGGATCGACCACATGGCAGCCTACGCAGCTGCCGTGTTCAGGAATCTCACCGAACTGAACGAGCGAGCGGAACAAATCGCTTCCGACGGCCGCCTCTCCTACTAATTGATTATCGAGAGGGCGGTTCGGGTTCGGCGGGTAGGTCACCTGCAGGACAAAATCTGCGAAGGCGTTGATCTGATCGTCGGACAAGGCACCTTCCTGCCGTCCGAGGAGCCCTTCGAACGCTGGCTGGAAGGTGAGAAATGCTCCACGCTCATCGAGTGGCCCGGTCGGGTCCGACAACATCGCACCGGATCGATCCCCGCGAAAATGCATCGGTCCTGCGTGAGCCATGCCACGAAGGCTCTGGGTCAGCATCGGCCCCTTCATCGGATGAAAATCAGGCGCCTCCGCTCCCGGAAGCGAGCGCAATGGATTCGGATTCGGAATCACATCGGCATCCGGGTTCCCGAGGTCCCAAGCCAAACCATCGAAATTTCCGGAAACGTGGCACGAGGCACAAGGCGATTCGCCGTTACTTGTTGTCAATCGAGCGTCATAAAGAACGGGGCGACCGCGGACCACGCTGGCAGGCTCCGGGTTCCACATCGAGACCCGAGACGAAACCTCCCCCGACGCCAGGTCCACCGTCACCAGAGAATTATCGAATCGGGTGAGAACGTACATCTGGTTCCGGGCCGGATCCAGAATCATTCCGGTCGGCCCTCCCCCCACTTCGATATGCGTTCCCGCGTCAGGAACGAAAGTGTCGGCCGTCAGGGCCGCGGTGTCGAGCGCAGCAATCCGCGAGGAACCGAAGGCCGCCAGATAGAGCGTCTGTCCATCCGGCGAAACGGCCATCCCCATAGGAATCGCGAGGCTTTTATCTTTGACGCCCGGAGCAACCGACGCGGCTGAATAATCAATATGCTTGTTCAGGTGGCGGGGATAGACAACGCCATCTCGGAGGACCGAGACCCTCGATTGATGGAGGTTGCCACGAACGGTTGAATGATTGCTCCCGGGGCCCTCAAAACGAACCTGATTATTCGCCTCGGTATTGCTGACATAGACATCCCCGCTCACGGGGTTGACCGCCATATTGAACAATACGGTGCCGACGCCTGCATACGAGCCGGTCTCTGATGGGACGGTTCCGTTCGCATCGATGCGGAAGACGTCCAGATCGGGCAAATTGAAGCGGACGGCTGCATTCCAGTTGCGGCCCAGTTCATCTTCCCAGGCCTGATCCTGAGGGTCGTATTTCACGATCAGGCCCACCTCCGGAGCAGGTACGCCAGCGTGGTTGGCGTTCGGCGCGGGGAGCCCACCGGGCAACATCCGTCCGTCAACCTCGCAGGGGGCCGCATCAGCGCCGCCATCGCATACCGTCAACTCGTGGACCGAGGTGGTCTGATTGCCGGACCGGAACACGGCAGCGTAGACGGTACTCCCGTCCGCAGACACCGCGAGAGCGCGGGGCGCGTCGCCGAAAAGTTCGAGAGTCGTCATCGGATTGCCAGCCAGGCCCGTACCCGGGTTCTCGGCGTCGAATACCATCACCAGCGCGCGAGGCGTCGAGGGCGTATCTGGCTTCTGCGGCACTGGACAATTCTGCCCGCGACGAGCCATCGAAATAAATGCGCGACCGCGGCCCGGCCCGGCAAAAACGATATCGGAGGGTTCGTCACAGAGGGCAATCGTCTGTTTCACCGCCGGAGGGTCGACGGTCAAGTCGACGATACTGACATTGTCCGAAACCTGGTTCACAACCCAAGCTTCAGCGGAACCGTGCAAGGCTACCGCGACGGGGTCGATCCCGACCGAGACGCTGGCTCGAAGAATGGGAGAGCCCGCCCCCAAACTGAAAACCTCGAGGCGTCCGGCAGGACTGTTCAAGGCGTAGAGACTGGTGCCGTCCGGGCTGATCGCAAGCGGACGGGACTGTGGACTCTCAAACACCCGGTAAGGGGAAGCCCCCGCCGCAGCGTGATTTGCCGTTCCGCAAACAGCAGCCGCCATGCAGAGGGCGAGCAGGAATCGAAAGCTCGAGAGCATGAGGAGATCATAGTCGATTTCCAAGCTCCGCGAAAGGACGAGAAATCACCGATCGCCCGGGATCATTCGATTCAGCCTCCCTCGGGAACACCTTGGCGCACAAGCCCCCGCCAGACGGTCAGATACGAGGTGCGGGCCTCGTCTATCTCCTCAGCCAGCGGCGTCCCCATCAGGAAATCCTCCAAATCGTCATAGCGCGTGTAGGAGACCGTTGGATCCCAATGGTGGAGGAGGTGGCGCCAGAATCCAGCACTCCCGAACGCTCGCGCTCCGACAGTGCGAGCAAACATTCGATTGATGGCGCCATGGGGCTTGCGTGCGAAATCCTCGCGGGAACCGGCGTCAAGAGATCGGTGCTCCAACTGCTGACGGAGGGCCGACAGGTAGGGAAAAACAACCCCGACCGCCAGAACCCACGCCACTGCCGACGACCAGAAACCCGAGACAATCAGAAAACCAAGAATCATGGCGTGGAAGGAGAGACCTCGCACAAGGGCGAAACGATCTCGGACCTGGCCCTCCTCCGAGGTATTCCCGACACCCCGGGCGCGGTGATTCTGAAACACTCGCCACGCGTGAACACCACAGAGTGTCTCGAGGGCAAACCGCAAATCCGGGGCATAATGGTACGACACTTCCGAATCATCGACCTCGCCCAGTTTGAGGTGATGCTTCCAATGCAACGCCCGGTAGTGGCGGATATCGTCGCCGATCAGAAGGCATACCAAACCGTTGGCGAGTCGATCGTTCCGGGCCTTGTCGCTTGCCAAATTATAATGTGCTGCCTCGTGCATGAACAGGACGATCGTCGCGAACCAAAAGCCCATGCCGACCGCCCACACCGGTGCCAGTAGAAGACCCACACCATTGCCCCACCCCGCAGCGATTCCGCAGGAAATCGCCAAAAGGCTGAACATGCAAAGATACCGGCCCGCAATATCCATCCAGATCCTCGAATAACGAGCGTCCAGAGTGCGACGAACATCACGCCACAGTCGGCCATCCGTGCTCGCGAGTGCGCTCAGATCCGGGGAGCCGGGGAACATGCGGGAGGCTCGCGTGGCTCGAGCATCTGTCGGGGCCTCGTTCTGCGAGGCTTGGGGGAGAGTTTGTTCCATGGATTTCACGGACGAACCATCAACCTTCGCCCGTCCCTATTTTACCATCAGGACCGGAGTCTGGTCAATAAACTCCTCACGCAAGCCGCAAAGCGCGGTACCGACCGATCTCTCACCCGCGCACTGCGTCCAATGACTCGTAAACGCCTCCGAGCAGGGCTCTGGGGCGCGGATCGACGAGCCAAGAACCTGTGTGCATCAGATTCATCGTATAGCCAAAGCCCATTCGATACTCCGGATCCGCCTGTCCGTAAGAACCACCCATCCCCGCGTGGCCAAAAGCCTGCAGATTTGGGCCAGTCGGTTCCTCGGCCGGCGGTAGCGCGAACCCCACCCCGAATCGAGAAACCAGAGGCAGGATGGCATCGAGACCATAACTCTCCTCGGTGCGCGCGCGAGCAATCGTTTCCGGCGAGAGCACGTGCACCCCGTCCGCCTCTCCGCCGGTCGCCAGTATCCCGTAGATCCGCGCCAGAGCTGCGGCTGTGCCATGGCCGTTTGCTGCGGGTATCTCGGCTGCGCGCCAATCCCGGTCAGCGATGGCCGTCGGATCGATTGGGGGGTTCAGAAAGGCCTTTGCCAGCATGCCTTCAGGATCAGCAAAAATCGCTTCCATCAGATTGGGGCCCTCGGATTCATGCACGGGGCCCTCGACGAGAGGAACCACCCGATGGTCCTCGGATTCCGGGAGACCGATATGGAAGTCCAACCCCAACGGCCCGGCCAATTCCTCGCGAAAATAAGTACCCACGCTGCGTCCCGTCACCCGTCGGACCAATTCGCCGACGAGGAACCCGAAACTGATCGCATGATAACCATGCTTGGTCCCCGGCACCCACCAGGGCTCCTGCGCTGCGAGAGCTCCCACCATCGCTTCCCAATCATAGAGGGACTCCGGTTCCATCAGGGGACCGATCGCCGGCAGACCGGCCTGGTGGTTCATCAGCAACCGCACTGGCAACTCTTGTTTGCCCGCAGCAGCGAACTCCGGCCAATACCGCGCCACTGGCTGCTCGAGATCCAGCAGCCCGTCTTCGACCAGGCGCAATGCACATAGCGCCGTCATCCCCTTGGTCGTCGAAAAAACGTTGACGAGAGAATCCCGCATCCACGGCCGGGTGCGCTCTTCGTCGGCAAAACCGGCCCAGAGATCAACCACGGGAGCCCCTTCCCATGTGACATTGACCGAGGCGCCCAAATCGTCGCCCGAGGCGAAAGATTGCGCAAAGATGTCAGCAACCCGCTGAAAACGGGGGTCGCAGGTTCCATGAATTTCGACGAGTTCGCTCATCCTGTCGGGATACTTGTTCGGGGCAGACGGCGCCAATCCGGACTTCAAGAAAACGTTTTCCGGAAAAGGTCGCGATCGGCTACAACCGAGAAATCAAAATGACAGCTCCAGCCAAAATCGCCTCGTGCGTTCGCCATTTGCGCGAGATGGTCGCGATCCCATCCGTAAACCCGATGAATCGCAGCGACTTGCCCGGGGATATCGTCGGCGAACACAATCTTGCCGAATACGTCGCCGAAACGCTCCGCTCGATGGGACTCGACAGCTCTCTGATCGGGCGCGACGGGCGCACAAGCGTCGTGGCCGAAGCGCACGCCCACGCGAAGGCCGAGACCGTTTTGATCGCGAGCCATCTCGATACCGTGCCCGTCGACGGAATGGAGATTCCCCCCTTCGACCCTGCCATTGAAAACGATCGCCTCTTTGGCCGCGGCTCCTGCGACACAAAAGCTGGCATGGCCGCGCTTCTCGCCGCTTTGCCATCCGTGCTCCAAGCCGGTCGCCTCAAACGCAACGTGATCATCGTAGGAGAGGCTGACGAAGAGTTGGGGAGCATCGGCGTAGCCGACGTGCTGTCGCATCTGGGCCCCCGCAAACCGGATTGGGTTTTGGCCACCGAACCCACCGACCTCCGGCTCATTCACGCTCACAAGGGAGTCGTGCACTCCCGACTGTGTGCTCGCGGGCGTGCCTGTCATAGCTCCGAGCCAGAACTCGGCAAAAACGCTATCGTCATCCTCGCACGGGCAATTCTGGCGATCGAGGAGAGCGCGAAAATCTTCACCCAGGCCCCCCACCCCCAACTCGGTGCGGCGACTCTTTCGATCGGCGTCGTGCAGGGCGGACAGGCGCCGAATATCGTGCCTGACGAGGCGCGGTTTTGGGTGGACCGGCGCACGCTCCCCCACGAGACTGTCGACTCTGTGCGCACCGAACTCGAAGCGGCCCTCCGTTCAGCCGGTCTCGCCCTCGAAGTTGTGGTGGAGTCCTGCCAGGAAGAAAAGCCGCCACTCGATGCTCCTGCCACGAGCCCGGCAATCGGAGGAACCACGGCAGTCTTGCGAGCGCTCGCTCTCGATGCGGAGCCTGCCGAAGTGGCCTTCGGGACAGACGCTGGCGTGTTCGCTCGCGCCGGTATCCCGGGGGTCGTGATGGGACCAGGTTCTATTCAGATGGCCCATACATCCCGAGAATCAGTCCCCATCTCGCAAGTCGAAACGATGGTTAGGATCTTCGAAAAACTGGTCACGAGCGAACCCGAAGGCTTTCCGGTGCACCTTTCGGGAAAAGGCAGTTCCAGCTCGAACTAGCCGTGACTGCCGTGCCCGCCCGCTCTGGCTTTCGCCGCTCGCTCTCCGTAAGCGCCTCGCCCCTTGCTCCGATGCTGCTTGGGTCGACCACTGTGCTCCGCTTCGGCATTCCCCTTGCGTCGTCGAATGCGGACGCTGGGATCTCGATCATCCGGCCGACGACATATTTTCTCGAAGGCATCCGCCCCCGCGGTGGCTATCTCGAACGTGCTGGACGATGGGCCAATGCGAATCGCGCCGACCTCAGCGCTGCTCAGATTCCCTCGCCGACAGAGGTGGGACAAAATACGACTGGCGGTGGCTCCCTTTTGCTTCCCCCAATTGATCTCGAACCCCTGGAACGACCCCGGGGCCGATCGTCGACGACGTCCGGCGCCACCGGCGCTTGAGCCCTCGGCGACTTCTTCCACGGAGTATCCCTTGAGCGCGGGCTGCGGCTCGGCCATCTGCAATAGAGCGGCGATGATCTCGGCGGGCTCGCGCTGTTCGAGCAACACGCTGGCGTAAGCCACTTGCTTCTCGGACACCAGCGAAGAATCCGCCAGAATCGCGTGTAAATCTCGGCGAAATTTTTTGGTATACCTTTTCTCGATCTGGGCCGGGCTCGGAACTGGTTGCCATTGGGCCTCCACGCCCGCGGAGGAAAGAATTCGCCGCACCCGGTTCTGCGCCTGAACCGGTACCATCAAGACACTGCGTCCCTTGTGGCCCGCACGTCCCGTCCGGCCACTGCGATGCGTATAGTTCTCCACGTCGGTCGGCACATCGGCGTGAATCACCATACCGATCTCGGGGACATCGATCCCGCGCGCCGCGACATCCGTAGCGATCAGGATATCCTGCTCGCCGTTTTTGAAGGCATTCAAGGTACGAGTCCGCTGTGTCTGGTTCAGGTCGCCACTGAAGGGTGCCGCCGCCAAGCCGTTGGCGGAAAGTCGCTCGGATAATTCTGTGGCATCGACCCGACGTCGAACAAACACCAGCACCCTTTCACCACGTGCATGCAGGAGAACATTGACCAGGGCCCGCTCCAACTCATGGGTACGAATGCGGTGCGCGACATGTTGAATATCTGCATTCGCCTCGCCTAGACGGGTACCTTCGACATGCAGTGGATCTTGCTGAAAACGATCGGCCAGCCGCTTCACAGCAGCCGGGAAAGTGGCCGAAACCAGATGGCTGCATCGATCCTCGGGCAATCCCTCAAGGATGGCCTCGAGTTCCTCGCGAAAACCCATGTCGAGCATTTGGTCCGCCTCGTCGAGCACGACCTGTCGAATCGAACCGCAGTTGAGGGTTCGCGTCCGCATATGATCCAGAAGTCGACCGGGGGTGCCCACCAGAACGCATGGCGCCTTGCGCAACGCTCGACGCTCGCGGCCGATATCGGAACCACCCGTGACCACTTCGACAGCTACCCCACGCACCTGTGCAAAGAGCCATTTCAGTTCCCCGGCGACCTGAACCGCCAGCTCACGAGTCGGCGTGATCAACAGGACGCGCGGGCCGGAGGCCGCTCCTGACTGCTCCTCGAGCAAGTCGTCGGCCAGACGCAGACCGAGAGCCAACGTCTTGCCCGAACCGGTCTGCGACGAGATTCGGAGATTCCTGCCGGCCGAGGATGCTGAAAGAACAGCCTCCTGCACCGAAGTCAGCTTTTCAAAGCCGCGAGCGAGCATTGCCGCGCGCAGAGGGGCCGGTACACCGGCGAAAGGGTCAATCGTGTCCATATGCGTCTCTCAAAAGTCCGTGGATGCGGTTCAATTCCCATCGAACTCTGTTTGAGCGACGAGGCATGCTGGAGCCGATGCCGACGCTCGTTGTCAGGAACCAGAGGGGATCTTAGCCTTTGAAAACCCATTTGTCGCGCCCGGGCCCAAACAAAGCCAAAAACCCGGCAGATGGCCTCACGGAGCCCGGGCACCGCAAGCGTCCTCGTCCGGAATCAGCGGGCTGAAAACTTGGTAAAAATGCCCGCCGCCAGAGGATTTCGGCCACCCGAGAATTCAGCCTCATCCGCAAGCTCCGCCATCCGTCGAACCAACGATACACCGAGCCAACGCAGTGGCTCGGGCTCCCAATTCGGAAACTCCTTGTGCAGAAAGGGGAATGTTTCCAATTCATTGGGTACACCGAGCAAACGGTCGGCCAACCCATGTGCGAGCAGATGAGACCCCGCGACGCCCTCGCCGACGTACCCCCCGAGGAAGGAAATACCGGTTCGCTGATCGATGCCGTAGGCCGGCCGCCAGTCACGGGGAACTCCCAAAGGCCCGCCCCAGCGATGAGCGATCGGTGTCTCCGCCAGTTGCGGCAGGAGGGAGAGCATCGCCCGATGCACTTCCGGGAACGCCGCATCATTTGCCGGGAAACGGCTTCGGGCCCTGGAGCCAAAAAAATAGAGGCCCCGTCCACCGAATGCGATTCGATCGTCCGCAGTTCGTTGACCGTAGACTGTCACCCGACGTTTGTCGGCGAAGGTTTCTCGACCTTGCAGCCCGATCTCCGCCCAGATTTCCGGCGCGATTCGGTCGGTCGCGATCATCATCGAATGAATGGGAACCAGACGCCGCTTATGGGCTGGAACCAGGGGCGTGTAGCCCTCCGTCGCGAGCACAACCTTTTCCGCACGGATCGAGCCACCCGCGGTCCTCACCTCCTGCGACGTCAGCCCCGTTGCACGTGAGTCCTCGTAGATCCGCACGCCCATTCGCTCAACCGCGCGCGCCAGGCCTCGAACCAGCTTGCCCGGGTCCAGCACCGCACTATGGGTGGAGAGAAGCGCGCCAAGAAAATCGCGACTCCGAATTCTGGTCGCGCAAGCCTCGGGACCGAGGAGCTGAAAATCGGCCTCGCTGAATCCGGCCTGATGAAACGAGTGCGCGGAATGTTTCAGTACTTCGAGATGCTCGGGCAAGCTCGCCAAACCCAGCGAACCACCCGGGACAAAATCGCAATCGATTTTCTCCCGCTCGATGGTGACACCAATCGCATCGACGGTCTCGAACAGCCGATGCTGCAGCCGAATCGCGGCGGGTCCAACTTCCGGGTCCAGCAGCAGGCCCGGCAAGCCGGACAACGCTCCCATGCACCAGCCTCCGTTGCGGCCGGAAGCCCCGGCCCCCACGATATCGGATTCACAGATGGCAACATCCAAAGCAGCATTGCGTTGCTTGAGAGCGTAGGCCGTCCAGAGTCCGCTGAAACCGGCGCCGACAATCACGACATCCGCGCGCAGCGATCCTTGCAGAGGCGGTCTCGGGGAGAGATCCATGTCCCCGCTCGCAAACCAGAAGCTTTCGTTCCGATAGTCTCGCACCCGGTCCTCATAGAGAATTCGATCCCCGGAGGAAAGATCAATGCCCAGCCTCAAGCGGACATTCAGTCAGTCCGGGGACACCCTCCCGATAGCCCCCAAGTTGCGCTATGATTACCGATGGGGGCGGTCCATGGCAGCGAACGAACGTGAATTCGACATCATTCTCTTTGGCGCAACCGGTTTTACCGGGAAACTGGTCGCCGAGTACCTGCTCCGGCAATACGGAATCAACGAAGGATTGCGCTGGGCGATTGCCGGTCGAAACCCCGGAAAGTTGAAGGAAATTGCGACCAGCCTGGGCACCGGCGGGTGCGAAGTGCCGCGACTGGAAGCGGATTCCAATTCAGCCAAGGATATGAACCGGCTTGCCGCGCAGGCCAAAGTGGTGTGCACCACGGTCGGCCCGTACGCGAAATACGGTTCGCTGCTGCTGAGCGCCTGTGTCGAGAGAGGCACGCACTATTGCGATCTGACGGCCGAGATTCCGTGGATGGTGCGGATGATGAACGAACACCAGGCTCAGGCCCTGACCACCGGTGCTCGAATCGTACATGCCTGTGGGTTCGACTCGATCCCTTCGGACCTCGGCGCATTTTTCATGCACTCCGAGATGAGCCGCCAGCACGGCGTGCCCTGCAGTCGCATTCAACTTCGAGTCGAGGACTTCTCAGGCGGGTTTAGCGGGGGAACTGTGGCAAGCTTGCTCCATATGATGGAGGAAGCCGAGACGGACGATCGACTCCGAGAGCTGCTCCAGGCTCCATACGCACTCGACCCGGAGGGATCCCCCAAGGGCGCCGACGAACCGGAATCACTAGTCCCCCGGTACGACGAGAGCTTCTCGCAGTGGTTGGCGCCGTTCCCCATGGCCGCGGTGAACACCAAGGTTGTGAGACGGAGCAACGCACTTCTGGAGCAAGCCTACGGCCCCGACTTTCGGTACGATGAAGCAATGTTGGCGGGAGGGGGCCCGACGGGTCTCCTGCGGGCGGCCGGAACCAGCGTCGGTTCCGGCTTGAGCATGGGCCTGTTGTCGATTCCCCCGCTTCGCAAGCTTCTCGCCAAAAGACTTCCCGCGCCTGGCGAAGGCCCCGGCATCGAAGAACGAGAATCCGGCTATTGGAAGGTCCGCCTTCTCGGCGTCCACCCGATCGACCCTGCCAAGAATCTGGAAGTCCGACTCACCGGAGATCGTGACCCCGGCTATGGCTCCACGAGCAAGATGCTCGGGGAAACAGCAGTATGTCTCGCAATCGACAGCCTCCCCGACCGAGCCGGATTCCTCACCACCGCCGTTGCCATGGGCGACCCCCTGATCGATCGTCTGCAGAAAAACGCAGGCATCAAATTCGAAATTTTGCACCGGTGAAGCCCATGGACTCAGAGGCGTTGCACGAGACGAGCGTCAACTTCAAAGGGGAGTCGCAAAAAAAATCTCCCGCAACGCAAACGAGCAAACAGGCGCAAGCAATCGCTGTCTATCGTGATGGTGCTACCGTCTATGACAGGCTTAATCTGCTGATGAGTGCGGGGAGCGGCAATTGGTACCGCAAGCGAGCGCTGCAGACTCTCGATCTTGCCCCTCAGGCGCGCGTCATCGACCTCGCGTGTGGCACCGGCTCTCTGGCGATCGCAGCGCAGCAGGCCTTCCCCGACTCGCCATCCATCCTCGCGATCGACCCCACCCCCGAAATGCGAACTCTGGCCTCGAGAGCCGGCGTTCGCGACGTTCGAAGCGGTTCATTTGGAGCGATACCTGCAGGCAACTCCTCCTACGATGCGGTCGTCTGTGCCTACGCGTTGCGATACGCCGAACCGCGCCATTCCGCTTTCGTCGACATCCTGCGTGTCCTCAAGCCCGGAGGGAAACTCCTTCTTCTGGAAATGATCGTGCCGGCACGAGGACCGCGCCGCATCCTCGCACGAACGCTGCTGACCACCATCGGCCCACCCTTTTGCAGCCTTCTCTGCCGAAACCCGGCCGCGGGGCGCCTGTTGGACCACCTCTGGCAGAGCATATCGACACTCGCAGGCCCCCAGACAATTGTTGCGGACCTCGAAAAGGCGGGTTTCGTATCCGTTCACTATCACCATGTCGGCGGCCTTCTCGGGGAGTTTCGTGCAAGCGCACCCGAGGCTCCGCGCGCATAAGCAGACCCGGCCGTCAGGCAAGTAATCCCAGGATCTCGGCGCGGCTCACGGCCGCTCCCTGGAGCCCACCACCCGCGAGGGCCGCGTCGGCCAGTCCGCGCTTTTGTTCCTGCAAAGCCAGAACTCTCTCCTCGACCGTGTCCTTGCTGACCAGACGGTAGACCATCACCGGACGATCCTGTCCGATGCGATGGGCCCGGTCGGCCGCCTGCCGCTCGACGGCCGGGTTCCACCATGGATCCATGAGGAAAACGTGATCCGCCGCAGTCAGATTAAGTCCCGACCCACCCGCCTGCAGGGATATCAGAAATACGGAAGTATCAGGATCGTTCTGAAATTGATCGACGACCGCCGCACGGTCACGCGTGCTGCCGTCGAGGCGGACCGAAGATAGCCCTGCACCTGCCACACTGGACTCGATTCGGTCCAGAAATTGGGTCCACTGCGAAAATACCAATGCCTTATGACCACCAGAAACCACATCCCCCAATGCCCCGACCAACGCCTCGACCTTTGAAGAGCGCTGCGATTCGGAGCCCGGAAGAAGACCCGTATGACAAGCCGCCTGCCGCAGGCGCAAGAGCACCTCGAATGCACTCAGGACATTTCCGCCGGCAGCCAGTTTTTGCGTCACCTCTCCCCGCGCAACGCTGCGGAGAGCTTCATAGAGGGCGCGCTCGTCGGCATCGAGTTCGCAAAATAAAGTTGTTTCCGTCCTTGGCGGGAGGTCAGCTGCAACGTCTTTTTTGAGTCGACGCAAAAGAAAAGGTTCGAGACGATCTCGGAGTCGCTCGATCGCGGCCCCATCCCCGGCCATAATCGGTTTTTCGTAACGGTCCGCGAAACTGCTCCGGCCACCCAGAAAACCGGGGTTGGTGAAATGCATCTGGCTCCAAAGCTCGTCGAGTCGATTCTCGACCGGTGTTCCCGAGAGGGAAAGCCGAAATTTCCCCTGCAGAGCATACGCGGCGCGAGCGGACTGGCTATCCGGGTTCTTGATGGCCTGCGCTTCGTCGAGCACAATCGAATCCCAAAAAACCTCGCCCAGAACCGCCTCGTCCCGCCGCAAGGTGGCGTAGGTGGTCAGGGTCAGATCGGCCGCGACCAGATCTCGCTGGGGACCATGGTAGAGGCAGACTGTTTTTCCCGGCACGAAAGTTTCCGCTTCGCGCACCCAATTATGAATCACACTGCGGGGACAGATCACCAGCGTCCGTCCGCGAACCGCGCACAACGCCTGCACCGTCTTGCCGAGGCCCATATCATCCGCAAGAACAGCGCCGAGTCCGGCCTCTCTCAAGCGCTCCAGCCATGCGACCCCCTCGCTCTGGTAGGTGCGCAATATGCCTCGGAATCCAGATGGCAGATCCGGACCCTCTCGCGCCGACGGCCCTGCCAGGTCGGAATCCCGTCGTAAGTAGAAGGGAGGAGGCGTGTCCAGAACTTCGCAAAGCCCACGCATCAAGGTAATCGCAGACCGGGGTGCCGCGCCGTCGTTCGCCGCCTTCGCGGCGAGAAAGTCCTCGAGCAGCAGGCCCTGCTCTCGCAGCCAGCCTGAAGGCAGCTTCCCAAAACCACCCTGCGGGAGAGGGACCACTTCCAAACCCTGCCGCCAGGCGGACAGAACAACCTCTGCATCCACCGCGTTCTCCGGGGCGCTGGTTCTGCCGGCCGACTCCTGAAAAACGACAGCGAACTCGTCGGGATCCGAGCCTTCGCCCGCCAGCACACGCGGCACCAAATCGATGGCCGGGACGGCTGCCCCACCCGCCGCGGCGCCGTTGCTCGTGCTGTCGAAGGATTGAATTTCCGACAGAAAGCGTGCCCCGTCGGCCGCAGAAAAATGCGCCCAACGCCCGTCCACGAGGTTCAGTTCGGACCGCAAGCGCAAGATGAGGCTCTTCTCGGCGGCAGCGCGCCGGGCCGGAGCAACCTTGCCGAACAATCGAAGTTTTCCGTCCTCGAGCCTCGCCACCGGAGGACGTCCGTAAACCAGCCGCGGCAAGACATCGAGGCCCTGATCCGTGTTCTCCAAAGTAAATTGAATCCAGGGCTCGAGGTGATTGTCACGAGCGGGCAGATTCTTTGCTGCGAGATGAAGATCAGACTCCTTCTCGAGTGCCGGCAGAATACGCTCGACCAGATCCCCTATTTTATCAGGACCAAATCGCCTCCGATACGGCAGCGCCTCCCAACTCTGGCCGAAACGAAGGCCCTCGGCCATTGGCCGCAAGGTGTCTCCCACACAAACTAATCCCGGTGCCAGTCGATCGGAAACCTCCGGGCTGACCTCGATCCGCAACTCCACGCTATCGCCACCGCGATCGGTGACCGTCGCACTGGGCCGAACCGGCGTCGTCGAAGCACGGACCTTCCGACCCTCGACAAAAACCTCCTCCACCCCGACGAGCGACCTCAGAATCTTTCCCAGCCGATCTCGGGGAACCCATCCGCCATCACCGCCCAGAAGAAGATCGATGCGAATATCGGACTCGCTTGGCTCAAAATCCGGATTCGCATCCGGACCGCTCAGCAGTTCTTCGAGAGAAGCCTCGATCTCGCGGGACTGCTCGCCAGCCATGAGACGGCGATCAAGACGCAAGCCCCGCTTGTCCTTGCGAAATTCGTATCGAATCGACCGCATGCGGGCGGTATCCGAAAAAAGTTCCTCGGCCGAGATCGGATCCCCGGCCATGATCGCACATGCTGCGACGTGCTCGCACGGGTCGGTGGGGCCGTCACAGTCGCAATCCCATTCCTGATCCTCGGGATAAAGAATGACCCGGGGTGCGATTGTGTCATTCGGCAAGCGAACGCGGAAAGACCACTCCGCCCCGCCTCGAGACTCCCCAGCCACAGCCTTTCGCCGCGCCAAAGAGACCCCGCGAGACCATACCGCCGGCAGGCATTCGCCCTGCACGGCGGCCACCATCTCCTTCAGGTCCGAGGCGGCCAAGGTGCTACCTCGCCACCTGGGTCAATCCTGTCCGGAAGAAGTCTGTGAAGCTCGGCTCAGATAGGCGTTCTTCGGATCGTATGCGGCGACCTCCTCCTGCGTCCAACGGGAAAGTTCCGACCGGCCAACCACGAACCAATGAACCTCATCCGGACCGTCTGCGAGGCGAAGGGTGCGCTGAGCGCCATACATCTCGGCGAGAGGCGTCCACTGGGAGACACCGGCACCACCATGGATCTGGATTGCCTCATCAATAATCTTGCAGACCCGTTCAGGCACCATCGCCTTCACCGCGCTGACCCAAACGCGGGCCTCGGAATTGCCGAGCACGTCCATGGCCTTCGCCGCCTTGAGCACCATCATCCGCATTGCTTCAATCTCGATCCGAGACTGAGCCAGAACTTCGGTGTTGCGTCCGAGATGAGCCAATTTCTTGCCAAATGCCTCGCGCGAAAGTCCTCGCTTGGCCATCATCTCGATCGCCCGCTCGGCCGCGCCGATCGACCGCATGCAATGGTGAATACGTCCCGGGCCGAGTCTCACCTGCGAGATCTCGAATCCTCGCCCCTCCCCGAGCAGAACATTCTCTCGGGGGACACGACAATCCGTAAATCGAATATGCATATGCCCGTGAGGCGCGTCATCCTTTCCGAAAACGTGCATCGGACCGAGGACTTCAAAGCCTGGAGCGTCCGTGGGAACAAGAATCTGGGATTGACGCAGATGAGGGGGCCCGTCGTCATTGGTCTGCACCATACAGATCATGATCTTGCAGCGAGGGTCTCCCGCACCCGAGATATAGAACTTCTCGCCGTTCAAAACCCAATCATCACCATCGAGTTCCGCGCGGCAAGCAATATTTTTTGCGTCTGAGGACGCGACATCCGGTTCGGTCATGGCGTACGCCGAGCGAATCTCTCCGTTCAGCAGAGGCTCGAGCCATTGCTTCTTCTGAGCCGGCGTCCCGACCCGCTCCAGCACTTCCATATTCCCCGTATCCGGAGCCGAGCAGTTCAGGCACTCGGACGCCAGAGGCGTGCGACCGAGCTCGGCTGCAATATATGCGTAATCAAGGTTGCTCAGACCCTGACCGGTCTCATCGTCCGGCAAAAAGAAGTTCCACAAGCCCGCCTTCTTCGCCTTGGCCTTCACACTATCGAGGAGCTCAAGCTGGCCCGGCGCCCAAGCCCAACGCTCGGTGCGATCGGCGCCCATCGCGAAGAATTCATCAGTGACCGGAACAACTTCGTCCTGAATGAAATTTTTCACCTTCTCAAAAAGCGGCTTGACCTCTTCCGACATTCTGAGATCGAACATTTCATCCGTATTTTTAAGTCCAGCCACATCATGCTCCTTTTCCGAATCCGGGTTTTCCAGTGCAAAAAATTGGTAATCTCACGAAAAACCGTAGCATCTAAAAAAACAATTTGCTCAGTTCGACAACGCCAGATCCGCCAACGCGAGTTCCCGCAATTGACGTTTCAGGATCTTCCCGGATGCCGTTCGCGGGAGCGGCGCAGCCACGAATCGGAGATAACGGGGTATCGCGAAACGAGAAAGTCGCGAGGAGAGGAAATCGCGGATCTCGTCCTCGGTCAGGCCGCCAGTGGCATAAATCGTCGCGCCGACCTCCTCGCCCAGGCGCGCGTCCGGTACACCGTAAACACTCGCCTCCACCACATCCGGATGCTCCAACAAGGCAGACTCGACACCGCCGCACCCAATATTCTCGCCGCCTCGAATGACCAGATCCTTGATCCGGTCGACGATCACCAGATAGCCGTCCGGATCGAGATAGGCGACATCCCCCGTGCGCATCCATTCACCATCGAACGTCTCGGCATTGGCATCGTCGCGGTTCCAATATCCGCGAAAGACCGACGCGCCCCGAACTTGCAGTTCACCGCGCTCTTCCGGGCTTGCCTCTGCACCCGAATCCAAAACGATTCGCAGGTCGAGCAAGGCTGACACCCGCCCCGAACTCTCGGGATGCTCGAGGTAGTCGCGGCCGGCAATTCCGGTCCCGATTGCATTCGTTTCGGTCATCCCCCAGCCAGTATTGGGCTTGGCACGCTTGAAAGCCTTGTCGATCCCTCGGACCTGTTCGGGCGCGCGAGGAGCGCCGCCACCACCGACCAAATCGAGAGAACTCAGATCGTGCCCCGTGGTCATGGCAGTAGCCACCAAATCACCCGTCATGGCGGCTGGCGCCACGAGGGTTGAGATTCGCTCACGCTCGATCAGGGCCGCAGCCTCTTCCACGTCCCATTTATGCATACCGACCATGCGACGTTGGGAACGATAGCTGGAGAGAAAGACCGCATGAGAGCCCGTGACATGAAACAAGGGCACCCCCAGAAGCGTCGCCGCCTGCCTGTCGGGGGGCGATATCGTCCGGCCCGCCAGATGGGCCGCCACATGAGCATCAAGTTCCCAGGACATCAGGGCGTTCACGATATTCCGATGCGACGAGACCACCCCTTTCGGCGCCCCTGTCGAACCCGAGGTATAGAAAATTGTCGCGGGGTCATTCGGCTGCATCGCAGTCTCGGGCATTTGGTCCAGCGACCCCGACATCAATACGTCCTCCAGACGAACCGTCGCCCAATCAAGCGCGGACGCGGCGCGGACACAGACAATTCGCAACTCGTCGAATTTCTCGGACTGCTTGCCCAGCCGGGCCAGTCTCTCCTCGTCGCAAAACAGAACCTTCGACCCGGAATCTCGCAATCCGTAGGCCATCTCCTCGGGCTGCCAAAGTGCGTTCATCGCAACCGCGATCGCACCAACCGAAGTTGCCGCCATAAAGGTGGTGACCCACTCCGGGTAATTCCGCATGGAAATGGCGACCCGATCACCCGGAACAATCCCGCAATCATTCACCAGATAATGCGCCAACTTGCAGGACTCCTGCCATACTTCCTCGAAGCTCGAACGCTCTTCGCCGTAGACCAGAAAGGGGAGGTCACTGCGGGCCGCCTCGTAAAGGTCTCGCAACTGCGGGGGCGCAGCCCTGAAGACTCGAATCGAGCGGCCCCAAGCCTGGGCAGGAACCAGCTCATACGCCTTGCCCTCTGCCGTCAGTTCCCGAATAGCCTGTAATCGATCCATAGGCCGGATGCCTATCGCGATGGCCCCAAGCGATTCAAGTCCACGTGCACAAGCGGACACGGAATATGCTAAGATTGCATCTGGAGGCCCCATGAAAAAAACAATCGCAGCAATCTGCAGCAGTCTGACTCTGGCCGCATGCTCATTGGTCGGCGTTCGAACCTCGCCCGAACCGCCTCATGAGGTGCTCAAAAGCGACGGCAGAATCGAGCTCCGGCAATACCAGCCGCAACTGATCGCCGAGACTTTCGTCGAAAAAGATTATGATCAGGCTGGCAGCGCAGGCTTTCGCCGGCTCGCGGGCTACATTTTCGGTGCCAACCGCGAAAAAGAACAGATCGCGATGACGGCCCCGGTCCTCCAGGAAGAGCGTTCCCGCAGCATCGCGATGACAGCGCCGGTCCTTCAGGAAGAGACCGAGAAAGGTTGGTGGATGGCCTTTATCCTGCCCGAAGAGATTACTCTCGCCAATGCGCCCGAACCAACCAACCCCGACGTCACCCTGCGCGAACTACCCGCCAAACGGCAGGTCAGTCTGCAGTATAGCGGCCTGAACTCACCAGAGCAGATGGAACGGCACGCAAAAGAGCTCTCCACGTGGATCGACAAGGAGGGCCTGCGCCCCCTCACCAAAGCGAAGATGGCCAGCTACGATCCGCCATGGACCCTCTGGTTCCTGCGCCGCAACGAGGTTCAGGTCGAAGTCGAATAGCAGGCATCAACTCCTCCTCAGCCAGAGCTTCGGCTTATGGGTCCAATACCATCGACCCGGCTGGACGCGTGGATGGACGCGAGTCCCGTCAGGAACTTGCCGGAGAGGCCTGCTGCGTTGCCGGCACCACCAGGGTTTCCGCAGCCGGCAGACGGGCGGTTTCCAATTCCAGCCGCATCCAGAGCAGGAGCCCGCGTGCGACGTGCGGGAACCCACCGAGCCCCGGTCCGAAAGAGCGGGAGATCAGATCACGGCGGCGCAAATTGTTCTTGCCGTAGGTTCCGGCCTGTAGACGCTTCCGCGCGATGCGCTCCAAACGGCGATTGTAGAAGGTCATGAACTTGGCCACGCCCGCGCCTATTTTTCCGGCGTAAGGCATATTCGCAAATTCCTCGTCCGGGAGTCGGTAGACGAGTTGGACGGGTCCGATAAAATAACAACCGATGTCCAGCAAGAAGGCCGCACGCATCAGGTCGGCATCTCCCATATATTGATATTTATTCTCGTAGACCGCATGAAACCAGCGGTCATAGGACTCCTGAAACTGCTGGTTGTGGCGGCAGAGATCCCCACTCTCCAGGTTGCCATCAAGCGCCTGGCTGAGGAGTTTATGCGTTGCGAAAACTCCGTGTGCGCAATAGTCGAGACCCTGCGAATACAGAGGATCCATGAAGCCAGCCGCATCACCTACGGATGCCCACCCCTCGCCGCAGACCTCGGTGGTGCGGTAAGCGAGATTCTTCAGGCTCCTCGCGTCCCCCTCCACAGGCACTGCGTCCTCGAACATCAGACGCCCGATCGGGTGACCAAGCAAAGTCTTCCGGACCCGTTCGGCAACGTCGGAGGCTTCCGGCGGCTCGAACAATCTCTCATCCCAGGTCACACCGGCCGAGACATCTCCATTGGCGAGCGGAATCACCCAACTCCACCAGCCATGACCCATAAGATGGTTCGTGGCGCTGCCCCGCCCGACCAGAGCCTTCTCGCGAAGAAACGGCGCCGCTCGAAAGACTTCCTCGGAATCGAGACTTCGGACATTCTGAAAGCGCACCCACATCGAATGCACGGGGTGCTCGGTTGTCGGCTCGAGAGTTCCGCGTTGTCGAGCAACCAGAGACACTCTGCCGGAACAGTCGGCAATCCACCCCGCACGCACCGTGATCACTTCGCCATCCTTGCGGTAGCACACAGTGTTCCCGGCAGATCCGCCAAGGTCAAAGTCCAGTACCTTGGATTCGCGAACAACCTCGCAACCTTCGGTCGCGGCCAGGTCGAGCAGATGCTGGTCCAATTGGCTTCGGTCGAGTTGGTAGGTGGGCAGCCGCGTTTGACTCAGAGGTCCCAGCTCGGAGCAGGAGGCAGGGTCTTGATTGTCAGCCTCGTTGAACCAAAGTCGGAGGCCGTGTTTCTGAAAATGCTCTCGGCCAAGATAATTCGAAAGGCCGAGTATCCGCGTCAGAAAGCATCCTGCGACTTCCGACGTGGATTCGCCTACCCGGCGGGCAAACTCGGCCGACTTCTCGAGGACGAGAATTCGTGCGTTCGGGTGGCTTCGCCGCAGCAGCAACGCAAGTGTGCTGCCCGAAAACGAACCTCCCAGAACGACGATATCGTAATCCTGATCTCGGCCCGTTCCAGTATCGAAATCATCCATTACCTGCAGAATGTAAGCGATTTATCCGCCTACGCAAGCCGAGAGCGGAAGACAGCCGCGAAGAGTCCGACGATCAGGATGACCGCCGGACTCCCGGAGATCAAAAAACGAGCTTGGGAACCGTGGCCGCTTCCGGCCAATCTGCCATCGATTCTCTAATCTTCGTACCAATTTCCTCGGCACTCCAGGGATCACCAGCGCGATCGGCGATCTTGAATCCTGCAGGATACAAAAGGGTTACCCGATTCCCGCTGATCACGAATTGCCGTCCGGTGATATCGGCCGCGTCCTCGGAGCACAGCCATGCGATCGCCGGCGAAACCTTCTCGGGCGCAAAATGCTCCTCGGAACCCTCGGGGAAGAGGTCCGCAGTCATCCGCGAGTAGGCGTTGGGTGCCAGAACGTTCACCGTGATCCCTGCCTTGGCTCCCTCGATCGCCAGACAACGCATGAAACCGGCGATTCCAGCCTTGGCTGCGCCGTAGTTGGTCTGGCCGAAGTTGCCGATCAGACCCGAGGTCGAGCTGGTCATGATGATCCGCCCCTTGGTGCCCGACTCGAGCATATGCTGGTAGGCCGCTCGCGTCGGTTGGTAGGTTCCCTTGAGATGAACCGCCACAACCGGATCCCAGAGCTCTTCCGTCATCTTCTTGAAGGATTTATCCCTCAGGATGCCGGCGTTATTGATGAGAATATCCAGTCGCCCAAAGCTCTGCACTGCAGTCGCGACCATCGAGTCGGCATCCTCTGCCAGCGTCACATTGCCATGATTCGCCACGGCCTTGCCGCCGGCAGCCTCGATTTCGGCGACGACCTGATCGGCCATCGTGCCGCCCGCACCCGTCCCGTCGACAGAGCCACCAAGATCGTTGACCACAATCGACGCGCCCTCTTTCGCCAGCGCCAGCGCGTGTGCGCGGCCCAGGCCGCCACCGGCACCGGTGATAATTGCTACTTTGCCGTCAAGAATTCCCATATTTCATTTACTCCGATCGCGGCGTCATTGCCGCACAGGACCGTGCTATGTGGACCTCAACCCGTCAAGTCGGGGCTGACCGTTCCCGGCGGCCCCAAAACACCCGCCCATGAAAGTGGCCAAACAGCCAAAACGCTCCCGGTCGCAGGCGGAATCACCTGTGGAGCGAGCCCGGCCCGGGCGGCCAGAGAGTGCAAAATTTTGCCGGCAATTTTGACACCCCGCGGTTGCAGCGCTTGCAACTGGAGGCAAACTAACCGTATACGGCCCCGAAAGCGGTCCTGTAAGAAACCGCGACCGGAAGGAATATGCCCAAACGACTCGTCATTGTAGAATCACCCACGAAAGCCAAGACTATCGAGAAGTATCTCGGTAAGGACTACGTGGTACTTGCCAGCGTCGGCCACATCCGAGATTTGCCCAGCAAGGCGAGTCAGGTGCCCGCCGACAAGAAAAAGCAACAGATCGTGACGGGAATCGAGGAGGGATTTCAGGCCATTTACGTTCTCGATGAGGGGAAAAAGGCCACCATGCGAGAAATTGCCCGCGAGTTGAAAAACGCCGACGAGCTTTATCTCGCCACTGACGCCGACCGTGAGGGGGAGGCAATTTCCTGGCATCTGCTCGAGGTTCTGAAGCCGAAAAAAAGCGTACCCGTGAAGCGACTACGGCTGGGACAGATCACCAAAAGCGCACTGCTGAAAGCAATCGAGGCCCCCGAGGAACTCGATACGCAGTTGGTCGAGGCGCAGGAAACGCGCCGGCTGGTGGACCGCCTCTACGGCTATCCGGTCTCCAATCTGTTATGGCGCAAAGTCGCACAAGGTCTCTCGGCCGGTCGCGTGCAGACGGTGGCTATCCGTCTTCTGGTCGACCGCGAAAAGGAACGTCTGATCTTCGTCAGCGCCTCCTTTTGGGATCTGGATGCAATTTTCCGGACACCGCAGGGGGAAACCTTCGAGTCGAAACTCCTTCGCCTCGGAGGTCAGGCAATCGCACAAAGCAAGGATTTCGGCGACGACGGCAAGCTGAGGTCCGATGCCGGCAACCTTCGCGTTCTCGACGTCGATGCCACTACCGAGCTCGAGAAACGACTTTCGGCGGCGAGCTTTCAGGTGTCTTCGCTCGAAGAGAAACCGTACTCACGAAAGCCGCCCGTTCCATTCATCACCAGTGGACTGCAGCAGGAGGCCAGTAATCGGCTGGGTTTCTCGCCCGCACGCACCATGCGCTCGGCCAATGCTCTCTTCCAAAAGGGGTTCATCACGTACGTACGAACCGACAACTACCTCCTCGCGCCAGAAGCCATGCAGGCAATCGGGAACGTCATCGCAGAAAAATTCGGCAAGGAAGAGCACGCTCCGCGAAACTTCGGGTCGATGTCAGGTGATGCCGGCGGCGAACATGAGCCGATCCGACCTGCCGATTTCACAGCCCCCGAGGTGGTAGGGCGTCAGGTCGGCGAGGATGAGAGCCGCCTCTACGATCTGATCTGGAAACGCACGATCGCTACCCAAATGAAGCCGGCCACCGGGAGAACAGTTATTCTGGAGGTGCAGGAAGACCATGCCAGCCCCGCGCTCTATCAAGCTCGTGGCACGGTCATCGACAAGCCGGGATTCCTGCGTGTCGATCCGGCCGGCACCAAGGAGACGATCCTGCCCGGCGTCGCGGTCGGAGACACGGTCACCACAGAGGAACTGAAGCCCGAGGAACACAATACCCAGCCGACTGGCCGATACACCGAAGCCGGCCTGATCAAGGAACTCGAAAAACGAGGGATCGGACGGCCCAGTACCTACGCGTCGATCATCGATAGAATCCAGCAAGCCGCCTATTCCTTCCGCCGCAACAAGGCGCTGGTACCGACTTGGACAGCATTCGCCGTCGTCCGACTGATGGAAGACCATTTCGCGAGCATGGTGGAATACAGCTTCACCAAAAAAATGGAGGACGACCTCGACGAGATCGCGCGAGGCAATCAGAATCCCCAAAAGTATCTGCAGAACTTCTGGTCAGAACAAGGAGGCAAGGGACTATCGGGCCTGATCGAAGCCGGCATGGAGAATATCGACCCGGCACAGATCTGTCGATTCCCCCTCCCCTTCGCGGGCGACACGCAATGGACCTATCGTGATGAACCGATCGCCCTGAGAGTCGGCCGTTACGGACCTTACCTCGAGGCCGGAGAGATTCGCGGAAATATTCCCACCGAGTTGCCACCCGACGAGCTTTCCGAACAGGTCGCAACCGAAATTCTTGATGCCGGGGCACGCAAGGACGAGCCTCTGGGTTATTGCGACAAGACCGGCCAGCCTCTTTTCCTGAAGAGCGGACGGTTCGGCCCTTACGTCCAGCGCGGCAGCACCGATTCGGAGGAAAAACCGGAATTCGCATCCCTTCTGAAGGAGATGAAGCCGGAAGACGTGAACGCTGAAGTCGCGCTCCAGCTTCTGACGCTGAAAGCAGGACGTCCCTGCGGCAATAGTCTCGAGGGCGAGGAGATCCTCCTCTACAACGGGAAATTCGGACTCTACCTGCGAGCCGGCAAGGAAAGCCGCAGCCTTGAACCAGGCGATGACCCCTTCCTCGTCGATGAGGCCAGAGCACGCTTCCTGCTCGCGCAGCCGCGAAAAAAGGGCCGGGGTGTCGCGAAGCCGCCGATCCAGACTTTCGAGAATGTGTTTGAACTCGAGGGAGCGACCATCCAGATCAAGGACGGTCGGTTCGGCCCCTATGCGACTGATGGCGAAACCAATGCCACACTCGCAAAGGATATGGACCCCGCCAAGATCAGTTCTTCCGAGGCAGCCCAGCGGATTCTGGACAAACGCGAGCGAGACGCGAACAATCCGAAAAAGAAAAAGGGGCGCAAGACGGCCGCCAGGAAAAAGACGGCGAAGAAAAAATCTGCCAGCAAGAAGGTCAGCGAAAAAAAGAGCACCACGAAGAAGAGCGCAGCCAAGAAAAAAGCAGCCAGCAAAAAAGCGGTCGCCAAGAAGAAGGACGTCGACTCGGAAACTCCACCTTTCTGACGGGACGACTACTTCGCGGCCGGGTCGCCCCAGAGTTCAGCGAGCCGCTGGTCTCGGCCGCAATTGAACCGGTAGTATTTATAACGCAAGGGGTTCTTCAGGTAGTAGTCTTGATGGTACTCCTCCGCCGGGTAAAACTTGGTCGCCATTTCGATCTCGGTAAAAACGGGTTTACGAAGGGTGCTGGCGGCCTTTGCCTTTCCACTCTCTGCGAGTTTCTTCTCGGTGCTGTCCGACACGAAAATTGCGGAGCGATATTGTGAACCCCGATCGCAAAACTGCCGATTCTTGACGGTCGGATCAATCGATCGCCAAAAAACTTCAAGCAATTTCTCATACGAGACACGACTGGGGTCGTAGACCACCTCGATCGCCTCGGTATGCCCCGTCGCGCCCCGGGAAACTTGCTCGTAGGTTGGATCGAGTTCAGGGCCACCCGTGTAGCCCGACCGCACATCGATCACGCCTTCGACCTTTTCAAAGTCCGCCTCGGAGCACCAAAAACACCCCCCCGCGAACACGGCTCGCGATTCCGCCGACGGAACCTCCACCTCTTTCTTGGGAGGAGCCAGCGCTTCCGGAGCCACGGCCTCTCGCACTCCGACGGGTTGCGTCTCGGCTACGGTCCCCCAGCCCGTGAGGAGCAATCCGGACAAAAGCAAAAGCCCCGCGGAACCCCACCGTTTTGCGCTTCGCCGCGAGGATCTTGGTGATTGTTTCTTCACGTGCATCGAGCACCCTGCTTTCTTCCGCCTGTGACATGAGACGAACCCTGTTGCATCCTATTCAAAGCCTCTCGCGGCGCAAGCATGCAACCTTTGGGATTCCTGAGCGATTTCGGTAAGGATCCTGGGTGTCCGCCGAAGCGAATCCATATCCGCCCTCGCCCTCGTGGATCCCGACGCAACCGCGGGACCGCAGCAGGACAAGCCCGCGGCGATCGGTAAATTGTGCAGTGCCCCCCAATCAGGAACGTGGCTGTGCCCGGAGGCGATGAGGATCACGATGGCACCAGAAACTCAAAACATTCAGGCCGCGATCTGCCGCGAATTCGGCAAACCGCTCTCGCTGGAAACAGTCTCCCTGGCACCACCGGGAGCGGACGATATTCTTGTACGCATAGAAGCCTGCGCGATCTGCCATAGCGACATTTCTTTCATCGACGGGGAATGGGGTGGCACCCTCCCCTCGATCTGGGGGCACGAGGCCGCGGGAACCATCGAGTCTGTGGGGAGCAACGTGCCGCACCTGCAATGCGGGGATCGCGTCGTGGTTACGCTTGTGCGTTCCTGTGGCAATTGTCATTACTGCGATCGCGAGGCACACGTTGCGTGTGAGAGCGAGTTCGCGCTCGACCAATCGTCGCCACTTACCGATGCTGCGGGCCAAGTTCTGGGGCATGGTCTGCGCACCGGGGCTTTTGCGGAAAAGGTGGTCGTGCATGCCTCGCAAGTGGTCCCGATCCCGGCAGATCTCCCCGCCGCTGCGGCAAGCTTGCTGGCTTGTGGCGTTCTCACGGGATGGGGTGCTGTCACCCAGACCGCAAAGATGCCGTCGGGTGCCAGCGCTTTGGTCATCGGCCTCGGTGGTGTCGGACTCAATACCTTGCAGGCGATCCGGCACGTCGGGGGTTCGCCCGCGATGGTCATCGACCCCAGCCCCGCCAAGCGCTCGACCGCCATGAAGTTCGGGGCCACCGCCGCCTCCGACATCGACCAGGCTGCTGCTCGGGCAATGGTGCAAGCCGCAACCGCCGGACGTGGTGCCGAATACGTCTTTGTCACCGCAGGCGCTCCCGGCGCCTTCCAGCAGGGTCTTTCCCTGCTGGCCCCGACCGGAACGCTGGTCATTGTCGGCATGCCGGCCAACGGCGTTGAGGCTTCGATCAGTCCGGGGAATATCGCGGCCGCCGGTCAAAAGATCCTGGGCTCCAAGATGGGCTCGACCGTAATTGCGAGAGACGTCCCACCGCTCGTCGAGGCTTATCGAGAGGGCAGACTCAAACTGGACGAACTCGTTTCCGGGCGATACCCCCTCGCCCAGATCAATGCCGCCATTGAGGACGTCAAAAGCGGCAATGCGATACGCAACGTCATCATCTTTGAACCAACGGCCACAGCCTCAAACGACCAGGGAGAAATCGACCCGTGAAGATTGTCGAACTGAAGACATGGGTGGTCGGAAACCCTCCGCCACATTTTGGCGGTCGCTATTTCATCTTCCTCCAAATCACCACGGACACCGGCCTACAGGGTCTCGGCGAGGTCTACGCTGCAACTTTCGGACCTGAGACCATCGTGCGAATGATCGAGGACGTCTTTGCTCGGCGCGTCCTTGATCGGGACCCCTTCCAGATCGAGAAGCTATGGCGAGATATCTACAGTTCCGGATACAGCCAGCGACCGGACCCCTCCCTGATAGGCGTCCTCAGCGGAATCGAGATGGCCTGCTGGGATATCGTGGGTAAAGAATTGGGCCGGCCGGTCTATGATCTACTCGGTGGCCGCGTTCGGGAGCGGCTGCGCAGCTATACCTACATCTATCCGGATGCGGGCGAAGGTGCCGAATTCTATCAGGACCCCGACCGCTCGGCCGTCAAAGCTCTGGAGTATGTCGATGCGGGATTCACCGCGCTCAAGTTCGACCCGGCGGGCCCCTACACCATATGGGATGGACGTCAGCCTGAGCTGGACGCGATCGATCGCTCGGTGGAATTCCTGCGCAAGATTCGCGAGAAGGTGGGGACTCGTGCGGATCTTCTCTTCGGCACTCACGGACAGTTCACCCCGTCCGGAGCTATCCGGCTCGCACGCCAGCTCGAGCCCTGGGATCCACTCTGGT
This sequence comes from Candidatus Binatia bacterium, assembly GCA_029248525.1. NCBI lineage: Bacteria > Candidatus Binatota > Binatia (SeqCode) > Binatia bacterium. The sequence continues at coordinate 367,271 of JAQWJE010000008.1, read as the reverse complement.
TCGAGGAACCCACGCCACCCGAAAATCCCGACGGCATGGCCCAGGTTGCACGTCAGACCTCCATCCCCATCGCCACCGGCGAAAGACTGACAACGAAATATGAGTTCGCTCGAGTCTTGCAGGCGGGCGCTGCTTCGATTCTCCAAATGGCTCTCGGGCGGGTTGGCGGTATTCTTGAGGGCAAGAAGATCGCTTCAATGGCCGAGACCTATCACGCACAGATAGCGCCCCACCTCTATTGTGGACCGGTCGCCGGGGCCGCCGGAATTCAGCTCGCGACCTGCACACCCAACTTTCTGGTGCTCGAAGGCATCGAGCGCTGGGATGGCTTTCACGCCGAAATCCTGAAGACACCAATCCAGTGGGAGGAAGGATATGTGATCCCACCCACCGCACCGGGCCTTGGCATCGAGATCGACGAAGATGTAGCTGCCGCCCACCCGTACACCGGCGACGCCCTGCACCTCGAGATGGCTGATTAGAAACAACGGAACCCGGAACGGAACTCGGAGAGAATCAACATGGACATCGGATTTATCGGCCTCGGCAATGTCGGCGCCAAACTGGCGGGCAGTCTGCTTCGGAACGGATTTGGACTGACCGTCCGCGACCTCGACCGCGACCAAGCCCAGCCTTTGCTCGACGCTGGAGCGGATTGGGCCGAAAGCGCGCGAGAACTCGCCGCCAAGGTCGACGTGATCATTACCTGCCTACCCTCTCCCCAGGTCTCTGCGGCCGTCATGGAGGAACCCGACGGTGTGCTGGCCGGCATGCAGCCAGGAAGTATCTGGCTCGAAATGAGTACGACAGACGAAGCCGAGGTGCGGCGCCTTGCCGAAGCCGTTCGCGCCCGTGGGGCGACCCCGATGGACTGCCCGGTCTCCGGAGGCTGCCATCGCGCGGCCACCGGCAATATCGCTATTTTTGCCGGAGGCGAACGCAGCGCCTTTGAGAGAGTCCTCCCAGCCCTCACCGCAATGGGGCGGCGTATCTTGCACACGGGAGAACTGGGTTCGGCGTCGATTTTAAAAGTCGTCACAAACTATCTCGCTTCCGTGAACCTCGTATCACTCGGGGAAGCACTGACCGTCGCGCGAAAATCCGGCATGGATATGGCGACCACCTACGAAGCGATTCGGATCTCCTCCGGAAACTCTTTTGTCCACGAGACGGAGAGTCAGGTCATCTTGAACGGCAGCTATAATATCAACTTCACCATGGACCTCGTTCTGAAGGATCTGTCGCTTTTTGAGAACGTCGCCTCCCGCGCTGAAGTACCGCTGGAGATTTCGCCTCGGGTTATGGAAATATTCCGCGACGGCCAAGCTCGCTTTGGCGCACGCGCCTGGTCGTCCATGATCGTCAGGCGCCTCGAAGAAGCTTGCAAAACAGACCTGAGAGCGCCCGGATTCCCGGAGGAAATGACGGACGACGAACCCGAGGAACCGGGCTACGAAGTAAAACTCAAAGGAAGTCAGAGACAGCCATGAACACAGATAAATTCTATATCGACGGCACGTGGGTCACGCCGCATAGTCAATCGGAACTCGACGTCATCAACCCGGCCACCGAGGGTGTCATCACTCGAATCACACTCGGAGACGACGAGGATATCGACAAGGCGGTGCGCGCTGCTCGACGAGCTTTCGACAGCTTCAGCGCGACCAGCAAAGAAGACCGTATCGCACTGCTGGGACGAATCATCGAGACTTACAAGACCCGCATGGAGGATTTCTCGGATGCCATCGTGAAAGAGATGGGCGCACCGCAAGCTCTCGCCACCGAGTCGCAGACCCCTTCGGGTCTCGGACACTTCGAGGAAACTCTTCGGGTGCTGCAAGACTACAACTTCGAAGAGACGATTGGCAGCGCACAGATCTACCGCGAACCTGCAGGCGTTTGTGCCTTGATCACGCCATGGAATTGGCCGTTGAATCAGATTGCGTGCAAGGTGGCGCCGGCGCTGGCTGCGGGGTGTACCATGGTACTCAAGCCATCCGAAGTCGCCCCGTTGGACGCGCTGATCTTCGCCGAAGTCCTGCACGATGCGGGTGTACCCCCGGGGGTTTTCAATCTGGTCAACGGAAACGGACCAATCGCCGGTGCGGCGATGGCCCGGCATCCCGAAGTCGATATGGTCTCGTTTACCGGGTCCACGCGCGCCGGGGTCGACGTCGCTATCAACGCGGCGCCCACCGTCAAGCGTGTCGCACAGGAACTCGGAGGAAAATCGGCGAATATCATCCTTTCCGATGCCAACTTCGAAGAAGCCATCACCAGAGATATGGTCGGCATGTGTTCCAACTCGGGTCAGTCCTGCAACGCGCCTACGCGTATGCTCGTACCGAACGACAGGATGGTCGAGGCCGCTCGAATCGCGAAAACCGCCGCCGAATCGGTGGTCGTCGGCGACCCCCTTGCGCCCGGCACCCAGATCGGTCCTGTGGTCTCGGATGTCCAATGGGGACGGATCCAGAACCTGATCGAAGCCGGCATTGCCGAAGGCGCTACGCTCGAGACCGGAGGGCCGGGGCGCCCCGCCGGTTTGCCCACCGGGTACTATGTGCGCCCCACCGTGTTCTCTCATGTCTCAAACGATATGCGGATCGCCCGTGAGGAAGTCTTCGGGCCCGTACTCGTCCTGATCGGCTACGAAGACGACGAGGAAGCAGTAGCCATTGCCAACGACACTCCCTACGGCCTCTCCGGTTATATCTCCGGAGGAGACTCCCAGCGGGCGCTGCGGCTCGCAAAGCGCATTCGTAGCGGCAATGTCCACGTAAATGGGGCCAGCTTGGGCTACGATGCTCCGTTTGGGGGTTACGGACAGTCCGGCAACGGGCGCGAGGCCGGTCGATTCGGCCTCGAGGAATTCCTCGAGACCAAGGCTATTGTTGGCGCCTGAAGATCTTGGCTTTCCACCGCGCCACGAAACCGCTAGAAAACCAAAAGGTCCTTAAACCATAACGAGGTCATTACGATGCCTGTCTTTGAGAAAGCATTTCCCACAAGTCGACGACGTACGCTGCAACTTCTGGCCCTTCTCGGGCTGGGCGGCGGAGAACTGGCCCGCTCGACCGGCGCACTTGCGGAATCAGCAGCAAAGGCCGAGGATCTATGGCCCAAAATGACCTACCGAAAACTGGGTAAAACCGACTTCGAGGGGAGCCGATTGGTATTCGGTTGCGGGGCGGCGCTGATGTTCTTCGACAAGGAAGACCTTCTCCAATCCGCGTACGATCATGGCGTCAACGTCTTCGATGTCGGTACGAGTGCGTATTACCGGAATGCGGAGAGCAATCTGGCCTCCTTCGCCAAGCGCCATCGCGAGAAGATTTTTCTGATCTCCAAGGGGCTCGTAGGCATCGATGTCCAGCCAGGCGATGCCCTGACCCCGGCCCAGTGTCAGACGGCCGCAAAGAACTGGACGAAGGCCATGAACCAGAGCCTTGCCGACCTCGGCACCGAGCATGTCAATGCATACTACATCATGGCCGGAAACAATGTTTCGCTCATTCGAAGTGACGAAATGCGGCAGGCCTTCGAGACCGCCAAGAGCGCCGGCAAAGTCGATCATTGGGGCGTAAGCACCCATCAGAATGCAAAAGCTGTTCTCGAGGCTGCGGCGGAAACCGGCGCGTATTCCCTGGCGCAAATCGCCGTAACGCCAGCTGGCTGGTACGATTGGAGCACCAAGGCTGTCCTGCCCGGATCGCCACCGATGGATGCGCTGCAACCGACCTTCGACAAGGCACGCGCTGCCGGAATCGGTCTGATCGGGATGAAGGCTGCTCGCCATATGGCTGGCAAGTGGATGGGCTTTGGCCCCGACAAACCTGCGGCCTTCGATAATTACTATGGCAAGAAACTGATGGCAGCACCCTTCTCCGGCTTCCAGCGCAGTTACGCCTATGTGCTCGCACACGGCCTCGATGCCGTAAATGCAGATAGCCAGTCCATGGAGCATCTACGCGAGAACTTCGTCGCCGCAGCTACATCCGAGAATTACTTCACCTGAGCGCTGCGCACGGCCTCCGGAAACTTTCGCATTGGAATCCACGCCAACGCCTTTTCGAACGGGCTCTCTCGAGGAGCGCCTCACTGAGAGCTGGGATCTTCTTCAGGTCGCTGTCGACGATCCGGGCCATGAACTGCATCTACCTTCGATAGCGACCATTGACGCCGACGGGCATCCACGGAGCCGCACGGTTGTCCTCCGGGGCTTCGACCGGGAACGTTTGGCCCTGCGCATCCACACGGACCTTCGCAGTCCCAAGTGCCGTGACATCGAAAGCTCACCCGTCGCCAGTTGGCATTTCTATGATCGAAGCTGCAAGTTGCAGCTTCGGCTTAGGACCACTGCAACCATCCACACCGACAGTCCCGCAGCGAATGACGCTTGGGCCAGTGCGACCGCGACAAGCCGACGCGCCTATCTCGCGCCTCACCAACCGTCGTCACCTCTGGAACAATGGCACCCCAATATCCCCGACGAGTACCAGCGCACGGTCCCCCCTATTGCCGCCACGGAGGCTGGCCGCCCGAACTTCGCTCTGATCATCTGCGAGATTCAGGAACTCGACAGACTGGACCTCGGCTACGATGGGCACCGCCGAAGCCGGTGGCGTTGGAGGGAAGGCGAGTTCCACTCCAGTGAATGGCTGGCCGCCTGATCCCGAAAGGATCCACGATGAGCCCCGACAAGAATAAGGATCTGGTGCTGCTTTTCTGGCACACCGTCTATGAGACGCGTGAGTACGACCGCGTCGGAGAATTCTTCCATGACGAGGGGCGATACGAGGATGTGCCGATACCCGACGGCACCGGCATCGGTCCGGACGGGATCACCTACAAACTGCGCCTCGGCCACGAACCTGTCGAGGCATTCGATCACGAAATCCACCGGATCGTCGCCGAGGGAGATACCGTGATGACCGAACACACCGAGACGTGGAAGTTTCATACCGGAGAAATCATCCCGCTACCCTTTGTCTCGATTCACGTCGTGCGAGACACCCGATTCATACTCTGGCGAGACTATTCCAATATGGCGACAGTACTCGAAAACGCTCCGCAATGGTGGCTGGAGCACATCACGAAGGCCGACACTACAAAATTTCAGCCCAACAACTGAACCCCGTGTTCCTCGGTCCAGCCTTCCTCCTCGGTCCAAATTTTCTTATGGGTCCGCGTCTTCGGAAAGCACCAGAGGTAATTCGACAGAGAACTGCGAGCCGGTCCCCAACTCGGAGGTGACCGTAACCTCACCGTTGAGAGACTGTACCAGCCTGCGCACGATATAGAGCCCGAGGCCCAGCCCTCCGGGGTCGCCCCGCTCTCCTTGCCGGAACGCCCGAAAAAGTTCGGGCAGCACGTCGGGTGCAATGCCCCGGCCGGTGTCGCGAACCCGAAAAGTGATCGTGTCCGCCAATATTTCAACCTGTAAGGAGATGGCGCCCTCGTGGGTGAACTTCCTCGCATTGTCGAGCAAATTGCCCAAAATGATCCGCAACTTTACCGCATCCGTTCGAATTCTGGGCAATTCCGCAGGAAAACCTCCGACAATACGCACATTCTTCCCACGAGCCTGCAGGTTGGCCTCCTCGAGACTCTGCTCGAGAAGCGCACGCAGGTCGACATCATCGCGACGAATGACCACCGCGCCCGATTCGTCCTGGCGACTCAACTCGAGGGCTTCGTTCACCAGGCGCAGTTGGTTGCTCGCGTTCCACTTGACCTTTTCCTGAAGCTCGCGCGCTTCCACCTCCGAGACGGGGAGGTCCTGATCCAGCAGCATTTCCATATAGCCAAGTATAATGTTGAGCGGCGTGCGCAGTTCGTGGCTGAGACTCGCGAGGAAGTTTTGTTGCCAAACTTGCGTTGCCTCCAATTCTCCAAGCAACCTTCGCTGCTCCAGAGACGCGGACAGCAGGGGAGCCATTCCTTGTGCGATCGTCCGTTCCCGCTCGCCAAACGGACCCGCAGAGGCATCCCGCCACGCCGTAAGGACGACCCCGGCATCATCGGAGTTTCGCAGACGAATCAATAAGACAGAGAGTTCAGCATCATCTTCGCCTCCCCGACCCAGCCGGTTCCGGGGCACACGAATCTCGGCCACCTCGCCCCGGTATCGAGGCTCAATCAGTCCATCGAGGGATCGGTCCATCGGTACGCCTTGCAAACTTGCCCAATCTCTATCGGGAAGCCCGAATTGCGCCACCGGCAACGCAATACGACCATTGTCCTCCACGCGAGTCTCGATGGCGAGGACCCAGCGACAACCCAATTGGCGCGACAGAGTTTCGCAGAAAAAAGTCATCAAATCGCCCTGACCAAGCCCCCCGACAACAGAAGAGCTACCGGATAAGAGAATATCCGTGATCTCTCGCTGCTCGCGCTCGCGACGACGAGCGACTCGCTCGCTATCTTCAACCTGCGCGCGACGACGATTGAGGAGGTCGGCCATCAGCACCGAACAAGCCGCCCCGCTCCACACCGCCAGAAGCCCCAACGAGGGTCTCGGCTCCATCAATATTTGCTGGGCTGAAATCGCGCCAACCGCGACCAGCGCGACAATCAGCTGCGAACCTCGTGGCCACGGCACAATGCCCGCCGACGCGAACAGGATCGCGATCGCGAGAATCTGTGTCGTCTCGGTCTCCTGCGAAATATAGCCGGAGAGCGCGGTCATCGCGAGAACCGTCGAGACCAGGAGCATGCCGAGGAAATTCATCTCCGGCATTCGGGCCCCATTGCGGAGTCGGTAGCGAACCCAGAAAATCTCTAAAATCTGGACCAGCTTGCAGGCCCAGATCGCCAGCAGGTTCGAGGAGACAAGCAACAGATCTGCCCCAGCAAAGATAAGGTTCGAAAACAGGATGACTGTCGAACCGATCAGCAAACGGGAGCGAAAATTCTCGGCACGCGAAAGTGGAGAATGTGGCAGCGATTCTTCTGCCGGCGCGGAACTCATGGCCGAATCTTAACGAGACTTTGCGCGGTAAGCGACAGGCCGCGCCGCAGTCCTCCCGAATTCCGAAGAATCAGCCACCATTCGCTACTATTTGGCTCGGCCGCGACGGCTGACCGCGCAGGGAGTTCGCTGGAAAGCTCGCGGGTGGGACATCAATTTTGCGAATCCAGGGCAAAACAATACGCGAGGCATGTCGGCGTGTCCGAGCGATCTCGTTAAAGACCAAACCGCCTGTCTCCGGAGTGTCGAAAGCCCAGCGCGTTCGGTCGCCGCCCGGCGCGGAGATGCTGATCCGAATCCGAGAGCCTGCACGAACGACATGGGCAAAGGGCAACGTAGCCACGCGTACGAGATCAAATTCGCCCGAGGGGAGCGGCTCTGCGTCCGATTCGAGATGGGTCGGTGCCGGATCCAGCGATGTGCGACGCCTTCGATCCGAGAAACGATGGCTTGCACGCAAGAAACCGCTTTGGATGTAGACCTCCATGCCGTCGGAACGAATCTCACTCAAGGTCACCTGGAGGTCGGTATCCGGAGCACTCGAGCGCAGCCAAAGATCGACACTCGCGGTGCCGGCCAGGACCATCGATTCGGAAAGCACCTCCGAGCGATAGGCAACGGCCGCGTCTACGGGGAGCGGCGTCCAGTTATAATTCGGCTGGATCCGCCAGGATGCCGATTGCCCCTGTCCGGGAATTGTCTGGGCAGGACGCAAGCTCGGATCCGGCCAATAACCATCAATCCCTCCGCCGGCACGCGTTGGTCGTCGGCGCTCGAGGCGACCTCCTTCTCCAAAATACAACCGCAACCGGCGAAGCTCGCGTGGCGGCCAGAAGGAGAAACCCGCCGAGAAGGTCGTGGCCGGCAACCCCGGCAAGGAGGTTCCGGCTCCGTTCTCGAACAGAACCTGAACACGCGGCAGCCGTTCGAACTCGCGCCTCGCAACCTCCCGGTCCGTGATCCCACCCCAGACATTCGCAGGCACTGGTGGCGTCGGAGCCCCACCCCCCATGAGTTGCGCTGCAAGGACGGGAATAAAAGGCGCGAAACGATCGGGGTCCGGGACGCGGTTCCCGACATAAAGGTCCAGGAAGGCTATCCAGGGCCACAACACTTCAGGCTCGAGCGCGGAGGAATGAACGCCGTTGAGGAGGAAGAACTTCACGTCCGGACGCCGGGGAAAATCGTCCAGCATGGAAGCGAAGCCGCTCCCCGTCTGCTCGTCGTACCAGGCACCTGCGAGAAAGACCGGGACATCGATCCCGGAAACCCAATTTCTCGGCGAGCGCGCATCCATCAGGGTCGGATCATAAAAAGGGTTCTCCTCGATCACCTGAATCGGGTCCTGAGTCTGCAAACGAAGTTTCTGGTTATTCAGACAATCGGTATCACCGTCTCGAACGCGCTTGCGCGCCCAGCCCTGCCCCCCACCGGGCGCCGGCTGTGCATCTCGCCCGCGATCTCGCAGCCAACTATTTGCAAACCCACGATTGAAGATGCCGCCCGGCAACCCCGGATGCCTGTATATATCGGACATCACGGAAAGCGGGAGGATCGCGCTGAGATGAGGCGGCTTCGCACCCGCAACAGAGAGTTGGCTGATCCCGGAAAACGAGATCCCGACCATGCCGACCCCCCCACCAGAAACCCAACTTTGTCGTCCAACGATTTCCACGATGTCGAAACCGTCGGCTGTCGTCGGCAGATCGAAAAGGTCGAAAACGCCGCCGGAGCAGCCAGAACCACGCATATTCACACCAACCGTGGCGTACCCCAACGCCGAGGCGAGGAGTGAGGTCGCCTCCAACTCATCGGGGTTCGCGGGGTCATAACCCGAATACTCGATAACCGTCGGAAAAGGACCATCGGCAAAAGAACGCCCCAGCGGGGGCCGCACCATGACCGAAAGCAACGTCCCGTCGCGCATTCGGACGTATTGGTATCCGTCGACGAGAGGTTGTTCGGCATAAAAGGAATTCGGAGGGACCTCATCGAACGCCCTCACCCGCACAGAGACTCCGTCACCGGCACTCTCCGACAAGCGCACCCGATACAAACGTCCTTGCACCAGCCCTCGAAAAACGAAGCTTCCTAATGCATCTACCGTTCCGGATTGGAGCGATATGCCATTTTCGTCTTCGAGAACAGCGGCTTCGCCCGTGACCGCATCCGCGATAGCGACAAATCCAATCCCTCCCTGCACCGAGTACGCGTGCGCTGACAGAGCAGGAAGGATCGGGTACGCCGCGAGCAGGAGGAGACAAAACCTTGCTGCGCTAAAAGCCTGCCGGCATCGCAACCGCATCGGTTCAGCCCGCCACATCACACGGATAGGGTGCGACTCCAGGCACAGCCTCAACGAAGTCCCCCTCGATCACCCGAGTCTGCAAATTGTCCGGATCGAAAATGGCCCGCTCAAACCAGTCACGCATGAGTACGCCGTCCACCGGTGCATTCCAGAGCTCCGGACGGATGGTGACCACGTGGATGCTCTCGGTGGACACGCCGGTGAGATACCAATGGATTCCGTTCAACTCGTAGGTATCGCAGACCGTCCGACGCATTGTATTCACCCAGAACGGTTCGCTCTCAAAAAACGCGTCGTTCTGTTGGGTCAAATCCCGCTCGTTGCTCACCATCAGAAGCTGCTGCTGCGGGGCCTTTTTCAAGCGCGGCGCCAAAGCCTCGGCAATCACCTCGCCCAAAGCGCATGCGCCCTCGAAGCAATATGACGGCAGGTAGGGAAGCGTCCCCCAGGCAGGAATTTTGACAATCCCGAAACCCTTGACTCCGAGAATCGGTTCTCCATTATCCAGCGCCAGTCCAGCATCAGCGAATCCGGTGGTGCGCTCCCAGAGAAGTTCGTCGGGCAAATACCAGTAGTTGTAGACGGTCCCGTAGCTACCCGCCGAGAAGCCGCCAAATAGAACAAGAACTTCGTCCGATCGATAACCGGCGCCTCCCTGACCATCCATCATCCCCCAGAGCACGTTTCGCACGCCTGCAAGAGATTCTCGCAGATTAATGCCCCCGTAACGCGGTAGAGAAAAATCACCCAGCCTCTCGACCACGCCGCCCCCGGCAAAGACGTCCTGATTGCAATATGGGAGATAGACATGCGTCCAATTGGCAAAGGCACTTTCATCGGGATCAATCGAAGCGATGCCGCTGCTGATCGGTGCATCATCCATGGCGGTAAAGAGGCCCGGGTTCTGCTCGAACCTGGCTTCGCAATCACCACCAATTCCGAGACAGACACCTCCACCCTGCAACCCGATCAGAAGACGATCCAGCGGGTATCCCTCGGGAGCCATTCGAACCCAGAAGGCATAGGGCGAACCATCCCCGCAAAGGGTTCCGGTTGTCTCAGGGTCGAGGACCACCTGAACATATTCACCGCGCGGCGCGGTGAAGTTCGCCGCGTCCGGGCCGCAGGATAGCCCGAGGCCTTCGGTCGAGGGCTGAGCTGAAGCCGTCACGCAGTCGGCCTGCGCTGCTGCTCGACTCATATAGACTTGCGGGTCAACAGCCACCAGAGAAGCAAGGTCCGGACATGCCGCGCTGGCTTCCGCGACAGCCTCGACCAGAAGCATGCCACGCTCCTCGTCCACCGCAGCTGTCGCGCAATCCTCGGCAGCCAGACATCCGTTCATCAAGTCCAGGGAAGCGCCGACCATTTCGACAGCCGTGCGATGTGCGGTGGAAAGACAGAGCCGATCCTCATCCGAAACCTTGGGCCAAACGGCACCCTGGGGTCCGCCATATGTGCGCCAGGCAATCGACGAAGCCTCAGACCTGCAGGTATTTTCCAGACGCGCGGCGAGAGCTTCCTGAGACAGGTTGAGGAATTCGCCATCGGTGCAGCTCTGCGCAACGGTTTCAGCCAGTGCCGCAAGCGGATCAGACAACCCCGCCGCGTCGTCCGCGCAAGGCAGCCCCGAGGACTCGTAGCAGGTCGCCACAGCCTCGCTGAACTCCGTGATACATGAACGTACGGCCGGGGCCACGGCGGCGGTGCAGTTCAAGGGAGCGGGATCGCTGCTGCCGGAACAGGATGCGAGTGCGAGACAGCCAAGCCCAAAGCTGAAACTGCGGAGAATCGGGAAAATTTTTGCCATTGGTAGAGACTACCACATAGAAAACCCGAGAGCGCGCGGGAAATACGCCAATTGCCCGATTCGGGACCGGAAAGGCTCACCTGATGCCCCAGAGGTTTCAAAAGCTGGTGATCACCTTCCCCCTCCAAAGTTCTCCAGCTAAAGATCAGCCATACCGAGGGCACCAAAGCCCACTAGTTGACGCATCGGGTCGCGAGGGTGGGCAACACCCCAACTTGCCAGCCGACCGTCGGCGCCGAGACAAATGCCAGGCAAAGTCTCATATAATTTCCCGTCAAACGGTAAACAGGGGTAGGAAACCATATGCGATATCTTCTGAAGTTTTTGACGGGTCTTCTCCCCGTGATCTTCTTTCCTCTTCTCATCGGAACGATTGCCGGCGCCGCAGAAACGGAGTCGCCGGCCGAACCTGCCGATTCCGCTCAGTCCGCCGCGCCGTCCGAGGAGATTCGGAAAAATTTCAAAAAAGCGGATGCCGACCAGGACGGGAACTTGTCCGCTCTGGAAGCCAAGGGCACGGGCTTTTTCCGCGGAGAATCCTTCGACGAGACAGACCAGGATGAAAACGGATACGTCACTCTGTTCGAGTTGGCCCAAGCCCTGACCCAGTCCACACAAAAGTGGATGAACGAACACGATGAACATGACGAAAACGATGACGGCCATGTGGACCGGCAGGAAGCCGAATTCGGGACACGTATCTACACTGTCTTCGATCGAGCCGACAAGGACAAGGACAACCGATTGAATTCGCAGGAGATGAAGGACTGGGCTGCCAGTTCCTACTACAGCGAATCGGCGTCGTATCCCCTCGTACCCAATATCGTCGACAAGAAGTTCTAAAAAACGGATTCGAGGCCTGATCTGCGCAGTTGCAGTCGGGCAACTGATCCAACTAGGATTCAAGCATGGCAGAACAACCTTCAGACCTCCGCCTGCACGGCCACCACGGGAACCCACTTCATGCCGACTGCTTCGGCCCTCCTGATGGCGCGCCGATCGTCTTTGTCCATGGCGGTGGCCAGACTCGACACTCCTGGCATGCCACTGCTCGAACACTCGCAGATCTGGGCTGGTTCTCGATTGCCCTTGACCAACGAGGCCATGGTGACAGCGCATGGGATACAGAAGGTCGCTACCACTACACGGACTTTGCCGGCGACCTCGAGGCTGTGGTCCAATCCCTCGATCAGAAACCTGTTTTGGTCGGAGCCTCTCTCGGCGGCATCGCGTGCCTGTTGGCCGAGGGCGGCCGGCCCCAACCTTTTGCCCGAGCCCTGATTCTGGTTGACATCGCGGCGCGAATGGATCCTGCCGGCGCTCAACGAATCATGGACTTCATGCTTGCGAACCCCGAGGGTTTCCCCGACCTCGATGCGGCGGCCGACGCTGTAGCTGCCTACAACCCGCACCGCCCGCGTCCGGCCAGCAATGAAGGCCTCGCCAAGAACCTTCGCCTTGGCGACGACGGCCGATGGCGCTGGCATTGGGACCCCCGTTTCATGAGCATCAAGGGCAGACCGCAGGATTCCGAGACGGTTCTCGATGATGCGGCCCGCGCGCTCACCCTACCGACCCTCCTGATTCGCGGTCAGAAGAGCGACCTTCTCACGATGGAGCAAGTCGAGCATTTTCTGGGCCTGGCGCCCCATGCCCAGTTCACCGACGTCGGCGGTGCCGGACATATGGTTGCCGGCGACCGAAATGACGTCTTCAGCGAGGCAGTCCTCCAGTTTCTGGACTCATTGTCGACGGAAGATTCATGAACGAGAGTGCGACAGAGAGCGCAGCGATACCGTGTGCCGAGGCGACCCTGCACCATCGCGTTCAATTCTTCGAAACCGATGCGATGGGCATCGTGCATCACGCGAACTACGTCCGCTATCTCGAGATGGCGCGGATCGAATGGATGGACATTCATGACCGCCCCTACAGCGAGTACGTTGCCATGGATCGACATTTCTCGACCACCCGCGTGGAGATTGACTACAAACGGGCTGCCCGATTCGACGACCGATTGGTGACTCGCGTCCGGCTTGCCTGGGTGCGCGGAGCTTCTCTTGGCATGTCCTACGAAATTCAATTGGACGGCGAGAACGTAGCGATCGCCGAAACCCGACACGCGATGGTCAATGGCGATGGTCGTCCCGTCCGCATCCCCAAGGAACGAAGGGACAGCCTTCAAGGCCTTCTCGCCGGCCCGCCCAAGGCCGGCGCGGGAGAAAAGCCTTCCTGACCAACCCGCCCGGTTTCGATTTCCCCTGGTCCGCGGCCAGACTGGACCCTGAGCCTTTCCCGCCCTACAACAACAATCATGAGCAATGGAGCGACAGACGTAATTTACCGGGACTGCACCTTATGCGAGGCGCATTGCGGGGTCCAAATCACCGTCGATCGGGGTGTCGGCAAGGTCGTGGACATCCGTGGAGACACCGAAGATCCCTTCAGCCGCGGGTATATCTGTCCGAAATCGACGGGACTTGTGGGCTTGTCCACCGATCCGGACCGCGTCCGTCATCCGTTGCAGAGGAAGGGAAAGGATTTTCAGGAAATTTCCTGGGAAGACGCTCTGGAAACGGTGGCCGAAAGATTGGGCGAGATTCGCACCGATCACGGGGCCAACGCGATCGCAACCTACCTCGGCAACCCGAATGCGCATGATTTTGGCTCCAACCTCTCCGTTCCCGCTCTCGTAAAGGCGATCGGAACCAAATGGCGCTTCTCGGCCACCAGTGTGGACCAATTACCCAAGATGTTTGCCAATCAGTTGTTGTTTGGCTCGCCGGGCAGTTTTGCCGTTCCCGATCTCGACCGCACCGACTTTTTCCTGATCCTTGGCGCCAACCCCCTGGTGTCCAATGGCAGCATCATGACCGCTCCGGATATGCGTGGTCGGCTGCGCGCTCTCCGCGAACGCGGGGGAACTCTCGTCGTCGTCGACCCCCGCCTGACAGAAAGCGCAGCCATCGCCGATCTTCACGTGCCGATCCAACCAGGCACGGATGCGCTCTTTCTATTCGCTCTGATTCACACGATCTTCGATGATCAACTAGCCGATACGGGCCCCTTGCAGCGGTCCGTTACCGGGCACGAATCGCTTCGGGAACTTGCCAGACCTTTCAGCCCCGAGAGCGTCGCCGAAGCAACCGGGATCGCCCCCGAAACGACCCGCAAACTCGCACACCAGTTCGCGAAGGCCCGCACGGCGGCCTGCTATGGGCGGCTGGGAATTTGCACTCAGGAATTCGGGACACTGGCCAGTTGGCTGATCGATGTTCTCAATATTCTGACCGGCAATCTCGACCGAGCCGGCGGTGTGATGTTCCCGCACCCGGCACACGCTCATGCGGGCCCGGCGCGGCGTTCCTCACGGATGCCCTATGACCGCTGGCGCAGCCGAGTTCGGGGCCTGCCCGAATTTGCCGGCGAGCTTCCGGTGGCGACTCTCGCCGAAGAAATCGACACCCCCGGGGAGGGGCGCGTGCGCGCTCTGGTGACAGTCGCGGGAAACCCCGTATCCTCGACGCCAAACGCACAACGACTCGACCGAGCGCTGGCCCAACTCGACTTCATGGTCTCGGTTGATCTCTACCTCAACGAGACCACCCGCCATGCTGATATCATCCTGCCGACCAGCGCTCCGCTCGAGCGAACAAATTATCCCCTCGCCTTCCACAATTTATCGATTCGCAATTTCGCCAAATGGGCGCCCGCCGTACTGGACGCACCGCCGGGAGTGAAGCATTTATACGAGATCGTCTGCGAAATCGGCGGGCGACTCAATGGGTCTGACGGACCCGCCATGGACGAAATGCTTCGCGCCGGAACCCTGGCGAGGATTGCAGGCCCCGGCTCCGCCAACCCCGAGATTTCGCAGGAGGAAGCACGACGCCAGCTTGGCGACCAGCCCGGACCCGAGTGGATCCTCGACGGGATGCTCCGCGCCGGGTCTCGAGGGAACCAGTTCGCTGGCGAGGGAATGACACTCGACAGACTTCGCGCGGCGAGCCATGGACTCGATCTCGGCCCCATGGAGCCGCGACTGGAAAGCCAGTTGGCGACAGCAGACGGACGGGTCCAGCTCGACCAACCGCTCATGCGTGAAGACGCCCGACGGCTGGAAGACCTGCTGCAACGAGAGCACCCCGAGCTTGTTCTGATCGGACGCCGCCACCTGCGCTCGAACAATTCCTGGATGCATAATTTGAAAAATCTGGCCAAAGGCCCCAACCGCTGTACCCTCCTTATACACCCCAGAGATGCCGAGGCCCGAGGTCTCGTCTCGGGACAATTCGCCGAGATCAGCTCCGCCGCAGGCTCCGTCCGAGCCGAGGTCGAAATCTCCGACGAACTTCGCGTCGGGGTTGTGAGCCTCCCGCACGGGTACGGGACACCTGCAACGCGACCCCATATGTCGGTCGCCGGACACCTGCAGCCCGGGGCCAACTCCAACGACCTGACGGACGAAAACGCCGTCGATAAAACCTCGGGAAATGCGATTCTCAACGGCATTCCAGTAGGTATTCAGGCAGTCGCCGATTCGCGACCCAACCTTTAGAAAGAATGTAATATGGCAATTTTCGAACCGATGGAATCGACCGGCGAGAGCCGAAAATACAACGTCAAAAGTCCCGTCACGATGGAGTCTATCGGGGAGTTCACTGCAGGCACAGATGAGGAAGTTCACGAAGCCGTTGCTCGCGCGCGGGCAGCGCAACCGGCCTGGGCCGCGCTCAGCTTTGACCAACGTGCCGAGTTTCTGTGGAAATTGGTGGATGTGACCGTCCGGCGGATGGACGAGCTGATCGATATCGTCATTCAGGAGACCGGCAAGACGCGCAACGAAGCGGTGATGATGGAGGCGTTCGCCGCCTGCATGCAAATCTCCCACTACGCAAAGCGAGCCGGGAAATACCTGCGCACGGCCGAGCGTCGAGCCTCCGGCCTTCAGAGGTTCTCGAAAAAAATCACCTTGGTCTATCAACCCCTCGGGGTCGTCGGTCTGATCACGCCATGGAACGGCCCTGTCGCCCTGACAGCCAACCCCTTTGCGCAGGCCGTGATGGCCGGGAATACCGTGGTCCACAAGCCGAGCGAGGTTACGCCTTTCTCGGCAAAATTATTCGAAGAATTTACCCGGGAAGCGGGCTTCCCGGAAGGCGTCTATCAGGTCGTTCAGGGCGACGGTGCGACCGGTGCCGCGCTGCTCGACGCCGGCCTCGACAAGGTCTCGTTCACGGGCAGCGTCGCTACAGGCAGAAAAGTCGGCGAAACATGTGGTCGAAACCTGATCCCCTGCACTCTCGAACTCGGCGGCAAGGATGCGATGATCGTCTGCCGTGACGCGGATCTGGATCGTGCCGCTGACGGGGCACTGCGTGGCTCCTTTTTCAATACCGGTCATTATTGCTGCGGCACCGAGCGCGTTTACGTGCCCGAAGCGATCTATGACGATTTTGTGGCCAAGGTCGTCGACCAGGCCAGCAAACTGAAACAAAGCGCCACCGAAGAAGGCGACGTGGGAGCGGTATTCTGGGACCGGCAAATGGATATCATCGAGGCTCATATGCGCGATGCCCGGGCCAAGGGAGCGAAAGTGCTGCTCGGTGGGGACCGACGCGACGATTTGCCCGGCTATTTTTTCCCGCCAACAGTCGTTACCGAAGTCGAAAACTCCATGGATCTGATGACCAAAGAGACCTTCGGCCCCATCATCGCCATCCAGAAAGTGGCCGACGAAGAGGAGGCGATCGAGAAGGCCAACGACTCCGATTATGGGCTCTCCGGCACCGTATGGACCACAGACCTCGCCAAGGGGCTCGCGATGGGGAAACGCATCCTGACCGGAAGTGTCATTGTGAACGATATCTCGGTGACCTACGGCATCCCCGAAGCTCCTTTCGGGGGTCTGAAATCAAGCGGCGTCGGGCAGGTCAACGGCGAAACCGGCATCCGTGGATATTGCCACCCGCACCCCATCATCGTGGACAAGGCGAAGAAATCGCAGGGCGGCTATCCCTACACCGCCGAAAGCGCAGCCCAAATGGAGAAATTCGCAAAATTCCTTTACGGAAACCGCTTTCTTCGCCGGTTGATGTCCTGAGTCCTGGCGCGAAAATTTCGAGAGGCGAGAAAATGGAACGCACAGTGTTGACTTTGGTACGCCATGGCCAGACCGCCGCCAATACAGGTGGGATCTGGCATGGTTCGACGGACACCCCGCTATCGGATCACGGTCGGGAACAAGCAGCCCGCGTCGCCGAAGGGATCCGCAAGCGATTCCGGCCTGACGCCATCTACGCGAGCGATCTGCAGAGAGCGCACGATACGGCCCGCGCGATATCAGCCGCTGTCGATGTCGAAATTCAGCTCGAACCGGGCCTGCGCGAGTACGACCTGGGTTCCTGGGAGGGACGTCCCTACCGCGAGTTATGGGACAAGGAAGATCTCTGGGGCAATATGAAGAAAGATCCCGACTTTGCCCCTCATGGTGGCGAGTCGCCGCGTCAGGTCACGGACCGCCTCGTCGGGACATTGAAAGCGATCGCCGGCAAACACCCCGGCCAGCGAGTCGTTTGCGTCGCCCACGGCGGCGCAATGAGCATGGCGATGGGCCATATTCTCGACGGCGACTACTCCCAATGGAAACGAATCCTCGACAATTGCTCAGTCGCCGAAATTGCCTTCACGGAAGAGCCGGAGCTCCTTTGCTTCAATGAGGCCTGGGACTGAGCCATTGCCTCTCCCCTAGTTCCAGGCCACTTGCATCTCCACGCCCCACGTCCGTGGTGGGGGCAAGGCTCCGAAGGTGAAGAGGCCGGCGGCCGCAACCGTCTGGCCGAGAACCGACGGGTTGTTGATATTACGCCCGAATGCCTCGACCCGCAGGGTCCAATCCTCTGCCCCCGGCATGGGCAGGGTGTAGCCGACCAGCAGATTCAGTTTGGAGTTGGCTGGTACCTCGCCGATCGCGATATTCGGGAACGACGTCTGATACTGATCGATCCAACGCCAATCGAGATGCAGGTTCACGAGTCCCGGACCGAGCTCACGGATATAATCAACGAAAATCGAGTACTGGAATTTGGGAGCGCGACGCATCTGCTGGCTGGCGAAAGGCTCCTTGAACTCGCCCCCGTCGACAATATAGGTGAACTCACCATCGATATACGAGGCATCCAGATAGCCGAAGCTCTGGCGCACGGTCAGATCCGGCAAGAGGACCGCGATCAGTTCCAACTCGAAACCGCGCGTTCGTGCCTTGGCCACATTCTCGACGAACGTCTGCTGCCCGACAGGTGATTCCGGATAATAACTCAGGATCTCTTCCTGCTTGTCGTCATAGATGTTCCAGAACAGGGATGCGTTCGCGCGCAGTCGATCGTCGAACCAATCACTCTTGAGGCCGACCTCCATGCTGTCGACATATTCCGGATCGTAGGGACCCAACGACTCGATACTGCCGGCGCGGACGTTGTAGCCGCCACTTTTGAAACCACGCGAATAGAGGAAATACGTCATCGCCTCGTCGGTAATCTGCGCGTCGAGACCGGCCATCGGCGTGGGCGCATTCCAATGCGCCGTCTGACCCGCATCACCCACGATGGGGATGACCGCCTCGCCGATATGCACCGACTGATCGAATCGAGTCAAGCGCTTCTGCTCCCAGGTAAAGCGCAACCCGGCGGTCGCACTCAGCCAATCGGTAATCGCGTAATCCGCCTGAAAAAACGGCGCGATACTGAAAGTCTCCTGCCCAGTCTTCAACACCAGATCTGTGTCTATCGGCAACCCGGGATCCAACCTGCTGGTAAGGAAATAGCTGGTCTGGTCCAGAGTGAACTGGGCCCACCAGAGATAGAGGCCCGCTACGAACTGAAAACCTGCGAACTCTTCGGTTGCCAGTCGGACCTCTTCGCTTACCTGATCATAAGTCTGCTCCCGGAGGACCGAGAAATAGTCGATCGCGGAAGCATCCATGTCGGCGTTTACCGACTCGGTATGACCACGCCAACCGGTGATCGAAGTCAGCGTTCCAATATCCTCAAGTAACAGATCGGCCTGTACCGTCACCGCATCCAGATCCATATGAGAGCGATCCGAGAAGTTCTGCGTCGTGACTCGGTCGAGATTGTCCACGGAACATTCACCGTATTCGCGGCATTGCAGATCACCGCCCGGCAAATAGATCGATTCACCCGGGAACTGGCTGAGGTTGATCAAGGGGAGAGTCGGCGTGTCGTCGCGAATATGCTCGTAGGTCCCCAAAATAGTCAGGTTGTCAGTCGGAGTCGCTTCCAGTGTCAAACCGGCGGTCCAGTAGTTTTGCCCACCGACCCAACGCTTCTTGGTCTCATTATACATCGAGCCATCATCGTTCTCGCTGTAGAACCACGCCTTTGCGGCCAACTTGTCCTCGATGACCGGAGCATTGATCAGGACCCGGTAGTCATTGCGGCCGTAGGAGCCACCCGTCACACTCGATTTCAGCCCCCACTCCCCGGTGGGGCGGGTTCGGGTCACCCGGATCGCACCACCGATTGTGTTCTTGCCGAAAAGCGTTCCCTGAGGTCCTCGCAGGACTTCGATTGAACCGACGTCAAAATTGCTCACAAGAGATCCGGCCGAAACACCCAGGAACACATCGTCGATCAGAACGCCGACACCGGGGTCAAAACTTTTTTCGATATCCTGAAAACTGATCCCGCGAATTGAAATTGCCGTACCACTCGGCCCCACCCGCACGGGGTTGATGATCACGTTGGGTGCGTAGCCGGTGATGTCGGATATGTCGCGAGTAAAAGCACTTTGCAGTTGCTTCTCCCCGAGCACCGTCATCGCCACCGGAACTTGCTGCTCGAGTTCTTCTCGCCGCCGCGCGCTCACCACGATCTCTTCCACGGCAAACTCGCGCGCGAGACTGCCCGCATCCTCCCCTTGCTCGGCATCGTCGACTACGGTCGACCCGTCGGTCGCCGCTGGTTCGGCTGCCGCTGGTTCCGGCGCGCTCTCGACCAACCCGGCGACGGTATCGTCGGGCTCGAGAGCCGCGGAAGATCCAGCAACGAGGAGAAAACTCGTGATCCAAATAACTCCAAAAAGTGCTCGCATGGCGCTGATCCATATCGGCTCAAGCCCCCAAGAGTCTAACCCTCGCCCCGAGCAAGATACGGCACTCAAAGTGTCGTTAGTCGGAAAAGACCGCGGAGTACCCGAAAAAACAGCCATTTCACATCCGGAAAAGAGTAAGCGAAGACTCCGCAGAGGATCCGCCAAGGTGCTGAGTACTGTCCTCAATACTCGCAATAGCGCCTATTCGCAGGACAATTTCCGTCCGATCGACGAGGGCATCGCCCTGGACAATCCGTCCCTCGAGGGAACGATCCCCAACGCACAGGGGACCTGCATGCGGGAGGGGCCGAATCTCCGACGCGAGCCACTGATCTCACCGATGAGTTCCCGCGGGTTGTCCCCGGTCGGGTCCCCCATGCAAGATCACAAGCATCCGAGAACCGCGCTTTGACATTCCCCGTCCCAATCGCCAACATTCAGTGGTTGAACCTACAAAGAAAGTGGTGCCCCCAATGCCCGCAGCAAAAAAAACTTCCGCCAAAAAGAAAGTCCCCGCTCAGCCGAAAAAGCGCCGCCCGGGACGACCCCGCTCCTTCAGTGATCGCTCCAGTCGGGTAAATGTCCGCCTCGAGCCCGAGGAAGCCGATGCGCTCCGGGAATTCGCGGAGGAGCATTATTGGACAATCTCCACCGCCCTGCGACTGCTGGTGCGGGAGCGGCTTCTGAACGCCAAGCTCCCGACCTGAGCCGAAGGCCTCACTTCGCCGCGGAGATTGCCCGAACCTCGGCCAGAGTGGGAATCGACGGCGCAGCGCCCGACCGACTCACGCAAATCGCCGCGGCATCGATCGCAAACGATAAACTCGTCTTGACGGGTTCGCCGTCCGCAATGCGAGCGGCCATCGCTCCGACGAAGGTGTCGCCGGCCGCTGTGGTATCACAGACTTCCACCTTCCGAGCGGGATGGGTGGAGATGTGCCCGGAAAGCGAGGCGACCAGGCCCTTTCCCCCGAGCGTCGCCACGATATCTGCGCCATGGCGACGGGCCAGTTGTCCCACGAGTTCCACGACTCGATCTTCAGGCAACGCCAATTCGGTAGTTTCGCCGGCGTAAAAGCTCAATTCCGTTTCATTGACCACCAGCAGGTCCACTCGATCAAGAATTTCCGGGCGACAAACCCGGGCTGGTGCCGGGTTCAGCACCGTAAAAGCGCCACGGCTCTGCGCCTCGGTAAACGCAGGCTCGATGGCCGCATCCGGAACCTCGAATGGAGCGACCAGAACATCGCCTTTGCCCGGGCCCTTGTCGCTCCTCCGATGCGTCACGTGCTCGTTCGCCCCGGGCACAACGACAATGCAATTTTCACCATCCTGGTCGACCAGAATCATCGCAGTTCCCGTCGCTGTCCCGGAAATGGAGCGGACGCCCTCGACGGCAATCGCTTCCCGATCAAGGAACTCGCGCAGGGCTGCGCCGTTGGGGTCTTCGCCGACAGCGCCGTGCATCGAGACCCCAGCGCCCGATCGACGAGCCGCGACCGCCTGATTCAGCCCCTTCCCTCCTGGCAGGAGTTGGAAGTCGCTCCCCATCAACGTCTCGCCGGGGCGCGGAAATCTCGCCACACGCGCCACAAGGTCCATGTTGATGGAACCGAGAACATGCACCTTACCCATAGGGTCGAGGTTGCCAGATCCTGACGCGCGCGCCAAACGGCTCGCGCGGAGGTCCGCTCGCTTGCATCATACCCTGCTTCTCTGAGCATTTCGGTCTCGTGAAAAAGAGAATTCTCTGGATCTTCCTCTTGTTGGTGACCACGCTCGGCGGCCTTGGCTATTTGCTCGGGCATGGAGCCTTTGGCGAACATGAAGGTCCCGGCGAGGTCACGCCCATCGCCCGAGACCCCCATGAAATGGAGATGATTCTGGCCGAGCGCCGAGAGACCGAATCGCGTCTGAGCCCGGCGGGCACGCAAATCCTCTTTGGTGACCTCCATGTACATACGACATTCTCCTCCGACGCCTTTGTGATGAGCTTGCCTCTGGTTTCCGGAGAAGGCGCCCACCCACCTGCCGATGCCTGCGATTTTGCGCGGCATTGCGCCGCCCTCGACTTCTGGTCCATCAACGACCACGCAGAGTCGCTGACGCCGGCGCATTGGCGGGAAACCGTTGAAAGTATTCGCGCGTGCAACGCGGTGGCCGACCCGGAAAATCCGGACGTGATTGCCTTCCTGGGTTGGGAATGGACCCAAGATGGCACCAGCCCGGAGAATCACTGGGGGCACAAGAATATCATTCTCCGCGACATCGAAGAGGAGAATATTCCCACCAGACCGATCGCCGCCAGACAGCCGATGGGCGATATTGTGACAATACCTCCAGCGATTCGTGCCGGGCTCGTGCTCCTGCTCCGCGACCGCAGGACTCTGGACTTCACGACCTTCCTCGAGGAAAGTGCGTCGGTTCCCCCCTGCCCCGAGGGCGTCCCGGTGCGCCAGTTGCCCATTGACTGTCGCGAGTCGACACTTACCCCAGCCGAACTTTTCGCCAAACTCGATGACTGGAATCTGCCTGCAATGGTGATTCCGCATGGCACGACCTGGGGCAATACCGCGCCCCCGGGATCCGTATGGGACCCGCAGGTGACAGGACCAAACGCGGACCCGGAGCGACAGTTCCTGATGGAGGTCTACTCCGGGCATGGAAATTCGGAAGAATACCGGGATTGGGGAAGGAAACCCGCAATGCCGGGCTCGGCCCCCATCTGTCCGCCCCCCACTCCCGGCCCCAATGGCTTCCTCCCGAATTGCTGGCGCGCCGGAGAGATCATCGAAGAGCGCTGCCTCGCGGGCGGTGAGCCGGCCGCGGAATGCCGGCGGCGTGCTGCCGAAGCGCGCCGCAATCACGCCGCTGTCGGTCGCGCCGGCTTTCGGACGGTACCAGGTGCCACGGTGCTCGACTGGCAGGACGCTGGTCAATGCCGGGACTGCTTTCTACCTGCCTTCGATTACCGTCCGGGGATGTCGGCGCAATATATGCTCGCACGCCAATCGCCGCAGGGAGGTCCCTCTCGAGCGCGGTACGGGCTGATCGCCTCGAGCGACAACCACACCGCCCGCCCCGGAACCGGTTACAAGGAACGTGATCGGAGTGAGATGTCGGAGAGCAAGGGGCCAGCCGAGGGCGCGCCCGACCTCATCGGCACACAACAGGAACCGAAGCCTGAATCCGTGCCTCTTAATCTGGAAGATACCATCGCTTTTGGCGAGCGCGACGTCGAGCGAATGTCTTCGTTCTTCACCACGGGTGGATTGGTCGCCGTCCATGCCGCCAAACGCGATCGGGCGAGTATCTGGAATGCGCTCCAGAGCCGCCAGGTATATGGCACCAGTGGCCCGCGAATCCTGCTGCACTTCGATCTGCTGAATGGTCCTGGCGAACGGCGGGAGCAACCGATGGGCAGCGAGGCGATCCTGCAGGAAAATCCGCGTTTTCGGGTCAGCGCCGCTGGTGGTCGCACGCAAAAACCCGGCTGCTCCGACACGGCAAAGATTGCTCTCGGAACAAAACGTCTGAACGACCTTTGTCGCAATGAATGCTACCACCCCACCGATCAGCGGCATACAATCAGCCGGATCGAGGTCGTCCGAATACGTCCCCAAATCGATCCGAACGAACCGATCGGCAACCTGATCGAGGACCCGTGGAAGGTCCTCCCCTGCCCGGAGTCAACCGATGGCTGCCAGGTGGAATTCACGGACGCCGGATATCACGCCTCAAAACGCGATGCGGTCTACTACGTTCGCGCGATTCAGGAACCTACCCTCGCGGTCAACGGTGACAATCTGCGCTGCAAGCGGGACGAGTCCGGTCGCTGCCTTGAACTCCAACCGTGCTACGGAAACGACGCCCAGACGCCCTATCAGGAAGACTGTCTCGCCGAGATCGAAGAACGAGCATGGTCCTCACCTATCTGGATCGATCAGGAACCTCTGGTTGGCAGCGAGCCAGCGGGCCTGTAGGGAAAAGATATGCGAGTTTGGATCGATACCGATGTCGGCAGTGATGTCGACGACGCCCTTACAATCGCCTATGTTCTACGGCACCCGGATCTGGAATTGGCCGGGATTTCGACTGTGTTTGGCGATGTCGAACTTCGAACCGCCATCGCGGAGGCGTTGCTCGCCCTGGCGCCGGGGCAAGCCCCGCCGATCCTGAGCGGACGCGGTTTACCTCTGACCCCCGAGCGCATCGGTTTGATGTTTGGCCACGAAGGCCAAACCATCCTGCCGAATCCCGAGCCCCGCATGCGTACCGAGATCGAGCCCGAGGGTCCGGCGCGCATCGACAAGATCGCCGAAGCGCTGCATCAGACTTCCCCCGACGTTCTGGTGGCCATTGGTCCGCTTACCAACCTTGGTGCCTTGGTCCAGCATGGAGTCAAACTCCCCCAGCTTGCCATCATGGGAGGCAAGATCGAGGATGTTCTGCTCGAAGGGATGGTGCCCGAAATTCCCGAATGGAACTGGTACTGCGATCCTCTCGCCGTGCAAACCGTGCTGCAGGCACCGCATACCGAGCTCCCGACGATTGTGCCCGCGGAGGTCACCTTCCGGACCCATCTGCTCCCCAAGGATATCGAGGAGCTGCAAGGCGGAGATCCTCTGGCACAGCAGATCGGCAAGCTCTCGGAAACCTGGTTGGAGTTTCTCCGCTCCCGTTTCGGACGGCCTGACCCACGAGTCGCGCTCCATGACCCCTTGACAGCCGCCACGCTCGTGAAGCCTGAACTATGTCCGTTTGCCGATGTCTCGATCGAGGTCGACGAGCGCGCCGCTTCTCATCGGCAGAATTCGCCGGCAAATATTCGCGTGGCTACCGATGTCGATAACGATGCATTGCGAGAGCACCTGATGGAAACGTGGCTGGCATGAGCGCAGCACTCCTGAGCCCGGCGCAGGTCGAGGCCTTCCGAAAAGACGGATACCTCGTCGTGGAAAATGTCCTTCCCGACGCCGAACGAATCGCCTTCGGCGAGGCTGTCGATAACGCAGTCGCGGGGCGCTCTGCTGGCGACGATCGGCCGGTCGAGGAAAAGACAATTTACGAGCAGAGCTTCATCCAATGCATGAACCTCTGGGAAGATTCGCCCGAGGTTCGCAAGCTCACCTTCGACCAGCGCGTGGGCGGGATGGCCGCCGAACTGCTTCAGGCGGATGCTGTGCGCATCTGGCATGATCAGGCGCTCTACAAGGAACCCGGAGGGCGCGAGACGGACGCTCATCAGGACCGGCCCTTTTGGCCAATCGAACCTGCACGGCAAATCACTGCCTGGATTCCTTTCGACGGCTCCCGACGTGGCCAGGGCGCAATGGCCTACGTCCCGGGGTCGCACCGCGTCGGCCTCGAGAAATTCGTCGATATCAGTCATATTTTTCAGGAACCCTATGACGTGGTGAACGACCCGCTGGTCGCCGATACTCCGCCGGTATGGGTTGAAGCCCCCCCTGGATCGATCGTATTTCATCATTCGCTCACAGTTCATCTGGCTGACGCCAACCAGGGCGACCAAACGCGCCGCGTCTACTGCATCATTTATTTCGCCGATGGCTGCGTGCGGCGAAACCCGATTCCTCATGTCACCGTCGACCGTCAGAAAATCGCGGTCGGCGAAAAGATCGTCGGGGATGTTTCACCGATCGCCTGGCCGCGGCCCGATGGAGATTTACCTCCGCGACCCGCGGGACGACCTCCGCGGATCGGCTACGCCAATACGGCCTGAGTTTAGCTAAGCGCTTTGGTGCGCTAGACCATTCGGATGGGAGCATTGGATGGTATTCGCGTAGTGGACCTCAGCACCATGATTTCGGGCCCGATGTCCACCCGCATTCTGGGGGACCAAGGCGCGGATGTGATCAAGGTCGAGCCACCGGAAATTGGCGATCTTGTGCGCCATATGGGCGCGACGCAAAACGGTGTCTCCGCCACTTTCGCCACCGCGAACCGCAACAAGCGATCCGTTCTTGCCGACCTCAAAACCCCGGACGGGCAAGAGTTCGTTCGGCGTCTGGTCGGAACAGCTGATATTTTCGTGCAGAACTTTCGTCCCGGAGCGATTGAACGCCTACAGTTGGGTTATACCGAGGTCCGGAAGCTGAAGCCCGATATTATCTACACCTCGATCAGCGGCTTCGGAACCCGAGGACCCTTCAAGGACCAGCGAGTTTACGACCCGGTCATTCAAGCGCTCTCCGGGCTTGCCGCCATTCAAGCCGACCGCGAGACCGGGCGCCCCAGGATGATGCGGCTCGTCGTTCCCGACAAGCTCACAGCCGTCACGGCCGCACAGGCAATGACCGCAGCGCTATTCGCCCGCGAGCGCACCGGTAAAGGCCAACTGCTCGAACTTTCCATGCTGGACGCCACAATCGCTTTCCATTGGAGCGAAGGAATGGCAGGCCACACCTGGAAGGGCGAGCGCGTCCAACGACGTCACTCTCGACTGGCGCAGGATCTGGTCTTCCAGACGGCCGACGGCTTCATTACGGCCGGCGCCGTCTCCAATGCCGAGTGGGAAGGCCTATGTCGCGCCGTCGAGCGAAAGGATTGGCTCGAAGATGAGCGTTTCGCCACACCCGGCGGCCGGATCGCGCACGCGGGAGAGCGCCTCACCATGCTTGCCGAGGTCTTGCAGCATCGATCGAATATCGAGTGGCTGGTGCGCCTCGGCGCCCAGGACGTGCCGTGCGCGCCTGTTCTCGACCGCGAAACCCTTCTGACCCACCCGCAAATCGTCGAGAATGAAATCCTGGCCGAAAGTACCCATCCGGTGGGCGGGGAAATGCGGCAGCCACGGCCCGCCGAGAAATTCAGCGAAACCCCAAGCGAAATCCGTCTCCCCTCGCCGGGTTTGGGAGAGCATACCGAGGAGCTCCTTCGCGAAGTAGGACTCTGAGGCCCCGAGGATTATCGGTTCGAATCGTGGCGGATCCGCCGACAGAAGCGCTTGGGCAAAGCCCAACCGCTAGTGAAAAAGCCTCGCTCACTGTTAAGGTAAGAGCGGTTCGCGGATTGGCCCGGGGATCGGAATGCGAGACCAATGGCTCGCACAATCGCGGCAGGTGCCGAGGCGGAAAGACGAAATCATGTTGGATCTTTTGAAAATTGCGAGGACCGAGGCGGATGGCGGAGATCTTCTGGAGCTATTGGGAGGCCTCTACCAGCCCAGCGAAGTTCGGCCCGAAGGGCACCCGGAAGCGGTCATCTGGCAGGGTGGAAACTTCGATGGAGACATCAAACCCGTCGCCCATTCGCTGACGGACGCATATGCACTGCTCGGCACCATCATGGCGACCGACGTTCTCGGCTTGCCGTTTTACGGCGTTCCGATGTGGTCACAATATCGCCATGATCTCGACCTCGCCCCACTCGGATGGTTCGGGAATATGCCCTGCACGTCGATCAAATGGTCGACTGCCGGGGATGCCTATGTCAACGACGGCAGCGGCGGCCGAGTCGTCGTCAAAGGGAAGTCCGGCAACGCACCGCTGCGCACGCAGGCCGGGGTTTACTGCAACGTGCGCCCCTATGGAACGATTACCGTCGTCCGTTGCATGCCATGCCTGCCCTATTCCCAAGACCGCGCCGCTTTCGATGTCCACCCCGAAACCGGCATCATCCACTCCGAAATGAATACGCCGGGCATCCAGATGGCCTACGCCGCTCGTCGCTTCCTCCAGATGGTCAACGACACCGGCAAGCTGGGGCGTGTCGCCTTCAAGCCCACACAAGCCATGGAAGACGGTATCAACTCCGGAATTCTCTCGTGGCTGCTGGAAGGAACGAAGTTCAACGTAGGGCGCAAATATGCGGTGGATGGCTACGTCGAGCACCGAGAGCGTGTCGATCGCATCATCAAACTCCTGCCGGCAGACTTCAAGGCAGGGATGGAGAACTGGACGGGACAGGTTGAGCAACATATCGCCGACACGAACTACGGCCTGCTGCTCTGGGATCTGATCGACGCACAGGACGTGGTGGTTCTGGCCACCGACCTCGACGGCGATCGTTTGACCGACCTGCTCGCCGACGTTTCGGACCCGCTCCGTCACTTCGGTCAGAAGGTCCTCGATCGAGTCGGAGCCTCGGGCCAATCGATGAAGGAGCTCTGGTCCGAGATGGGTTATACCACCGGCAACGGTCGCGATATGACATCGGTGATGTACCGCATGTCCGGCCCCCCCATCCATGAACAGACTCTTGGTTCGGCAGATGCCATGCTGCTGCGGCTGCTTGACGGCGACGAGTCCATGGGCGGCAAGAAACAACCCTATGACCCTCGGATTCATTTTGTTCTGATCCGGGATGCCTATCTCGATGCCAATCCGGGCAATGCGGCCCTCGCGGGCTGGCTCGACGACGCACTCGCCACTTTTGATAAAGTATATGGCGAGAAACGACCGGGCTTTCTCGAGGGATATGCGCAGCTCAAAGACGCCATCAAGCCCTGGGGCGCCTGAGGGCCGGGACTCTCCGGGAAGGCGATCCGTCAGGCAACTCGCAGCGCGCGTGCTTTACAGTCAATCGGCTTGACGATAGTGAAAGATTCGCAGACGAGGAGAAACGCATGAATACAGATCCGTGGAGCTATCAGGGGAAAAAAGTTGTCATCACTGGATGTTTTTCCGGCATGGGAGAAGCCGCCGCTCGAGAGCTCGTGCGGCTGGGCGCCGAGGTGCATGGCGTCGACATCAAGGAGTCGCCGGTCAAGATGGCCTCTTTCCAGCAGGTCGACCTCCGGGACACCCTGCAGATCGATAAAGCCCTCGAAGCGATTGGGGGCGATATCGATGCTTCCTTTTACTGCGCCGGGCTGCCGGGAACCTTTCCGCCGCTGGAGGTGATGCAGGTCAACTTCGTGAACATGCGCCATTGGACCTACGAGGTCGCCAAACGCATGCCGAAGGGAGGCGCCCTGGCGGTCATCGCCTCAACGGCTGGCCACGGATGGGACGAACGACGGGATGCGATTCAGGAGCTGATGGACACGCCTGATGCAGCCTCCGGCTTTGCCTGGTGCGAAGCGCACCTTGACGTGGTTGCTGACGGATATCTCTTCTCGAAGATGTGCACCCAGTATTTTACCATGCGAACCGCCGCCGAACTGATTCGTCGAGGAATTCGCATCAACTGCGTGAACCCCGCACCCACCGAGTCGCCCATGATGAAAGACTTCGAGGCGACCGCCCCTCCAGCTCTGATCAACGCATGGGCGGAACCCATCGGCAGACGAGCGCAACCGGTCGAGATGGCGCTTCCTCTGATCTTCCTCAACAGCGATGCCGCCGGTTTCATCAGCGGTCATAACCTGCATGTCGATGGAGGTTGGGCCGGCAGTATCGACTCAGGTTCTCTCGACCTGAATGAACTCATCGGCAAAGCTCTGGAAGGCTGACGAACTCGGAGGGGCTTGCACCATCAGGGCCTGACCTCGACTAGCCCCTACCAAAAGCACGGGCTGGTCGCGTCGCTGGGCTTCTCCAGCAAGGGATCCGCCACCTGTGCGACCGTTGGGCCACACCTCGTCGCGACGGCCTTCAAGGCCTCGTAATCAAAGCCGAAAAGCTTGGCCGCATTCTGCCCAAGAATCTTGCGAGTTTCCCCCGGATCGATATCGCTGAAGGCAAGACGAAGAGATTCAAGCGTGTAGGGGTAGGTGCCTTCAAAGTGGGGATAGTCGGCGCCCCAGAGGACATGGTCGACACCCACCAGATGTCGCCCAGCCAGATCTGCCGGGCGAGGAAAGCTCGCACCGTACCAACAATTCGTCTTTGCGTAGTGACTGGGTGGTTCCCGGGTCACACCCCGGCCCTGAAAATCGACTTCGCCCGTGCTCCCGGAACCTGCAATTTGGAAGTAAAGCTTGTCCATATGCTCAATTGCGCCCTTCACCCAGGCGCAACCGGATTCGCTGATCAGGTAACGCAGTTTCGGATGGCGTTCGAACACACCCGAGAGGATCAGGTGCGCCATCCCTCGGGTGGCGAACCATGACATTTCGTACACCCAGATCATACTCGAGGCCGGGTGGTCGCCGTACTCGGGACAACCGCCGCCGGAGTGCTGGTGAATGATGAGATCGTTGGCTTCGCAGGCAGCCCAGATAGGATCGTACCGCGGGGAATAGAGCGGTTCGAGGTCCGTATCATCGGCCACCTGAGAAATCAGAACGCCCCCCTTGAGTTCGTGTTTGGCGATCCACTCGATGTCCCGGAGAGCCTCTTCCACGTCATTCAGCAGAATCACGCCGACACCCGCCCGTCGATCCGGAAAATCCTGACACCAATCGGCCAACCAGCGATTGTGCGCGCGAACACCCGCCAGACGAAGCTCATATTCCTCCGCAGTCGGCGGCCGCGCCACCACGATTCCGGCGGGTGGGAAAAAGGGCGGGACATTATTCGGAAAGAGCACCTCCGCGACAACCCCCTGAGACTCGAGATCGTCTACCCGCTCCTGCCCGCCCCACGTCAGATCTTTTTTCTTGCCCAAATGCTTCCGCGACGGGTTCCGATATTGATCCCGCCACGCGTCGAAACGTTCTCGATATTCGGGATCCAGATAATCGCGATAGCCATCGATGCGAGCTCCGGCATGGCAATCAGCGGAGATCAGCACATAGGGATCGTTCGAAATGATTTGAGACATCCAGTGGCCCTCCCGCGCATCACGGCGCAGCAAAGAAACGGTTCCGGGCGATTATCGTTCAAGCATTCGCTCCAATGCAACCCGAACGGTATAGAATAATGAAGGTTGGTCGATTCCCATGACGCTAAACACTATTTGCTGGTCCTTTCTTTTCGTCGGGGCCTTCGCCTCGATCGCACCCGCGCAAACAGCCCCCTCCTTCCAACTGGGTCAAAACGAACTTCGCGCCCGCCTCGCCGTCGAACCCGACAAAAGCGAAGCCCGGAATCTGATTCTGATGATTGGTGATGGCAACGGCGTCAACTCGGTCACTGCCACGCGAATCTTTGCCGGGCAGGAGCAAGGGCTGCCGGGCGAGGAATTTCAACTCTCCTACGATAAAATGCCGCACCTGGCTCTGCTCAAGACCTACAACACAGATGCGCAGGTCCCGGATTCTGCAGGCACCATTACCGCCATGCTCACCGGGCAGAAGACTCGGGCCGGGGTCATCGGCGTCGGTGCCGGCCTGGAGCGCGGGAATTGCGCTGCGGTAGCGGAACATCGTCTCCCCAGCCTCTTCGATCAGGCACGCGATCAAGGATGGGCGCGCGGGGTGGTCACCACCACACGAGTGACGCATGCCACGCCGGCCGGCGCGTTCGCCGCCAGCGCCGATCGTGACTACGAGAGCGACGCCCGGATGCCGGCAGAATGCACCGAGCAAAAAGATATTGCGGCCCAACTTCCCGAGGCGAGAATGGACTTCGTAGCCGGAGGCGGGTTCACTCAGTTCCTCACCGGCTCCGACACCATCGCCCCGAACGTTCGTGGCGAACGAAAAGACGGCCGCAACCTTCTCGACGAAGCCCGCCAGTCCGGGACTCAGGTCGCTGTCTCCGCCGCCGAATTCAGCCGATTACCGCTCGACGGCAAAAAGCCCGTGCTCGGACTGCTCGCCTCCGGGCACCTGGCCTTCGAGGCTGACCGCAAGGATGAGCCGTCGCTGGCCGAGATGACCACAGCAGCGATCCGTCACCTCGAGGCCACCGGCAAACGCTGGATCCTGCTGGTCGAAGCCGGTCGCATCGACCATGGTCACCATGCCACCAATCCACGTCGCGCGCTCAAAGACGGCGTCGCCTTTGCCGATGCCGTTGCCGCGGCCGAACACGCGGCCGGAAACGACACGCTGATCATCGTCACAGCCGATCACTCTCATACCCTGACCATTCAGGGATACCCCCGGCGGGGAAGCCCTATCACGGGACTCTGCGAGAAAATGGGTGGCATCGATGGCGAACCTTGCCTTGATGCCAAAGGCACGGCTTACCCCACCCTCTCCTATGCAAACGGACACCGAACGCCCTCCTCAGGGAAGCGAACAGCCCCTGATCCCCTCATGGCTGCTTCCAAGGATTTCCTCATAGAGACGTTGATTCCCCAGCCCTTTGAGACGCATGGGGGTGCGGATGTGGCAGCGTATGCGCGGGGGCCGGGCGCCTGGCTGGTGTCGGGAACGATGGAACAGAACACTCTCTACCATGTCATGGCCCACGCGACCGGGCTGGTTCGTTTCGGCCCCGAAACCATCGCAAGCGGATCCGATCCGGCGGTAAAACCATGAGCCAACTCTTCCCAGCCGACGCGGCAGGGGTGCATTTTCCGCTTGCTTATGGCAGCATCGTGGCGTTCGCATGACAGTCCAATGTCCCCATTGCAGCACCCAGTATCGGGTGCCCCAGGCCCAGCTCTCAGGGTCCAACCCGGTCTTCAAATGCACCAAATGCGAGCAGATTTTCGAGCCCGGAGAGCGCCGGCGAAGCATCCGCTCCCGCCAGAAGAAGAACGAAGACCCGCCAAACCTCTCCTTTGATTTCGACGACGAGGAAGACGATTCGACCGAACAACCGGCTTTTGTCGGAGGCCTGATCGATTCGGAGGAGGAAGAAGAAAACGACGATATCGGCGAAGACGAATTTGCCGATGACGAACTCTCTGCCGAAGATTCCGAGGAAGAACTGCCCGGCGAGGACGACGAAGCCTGGGCCGAGGAACCATTCGAGGAGGAAGAAGACGAGGAGGAAGACGAGGAGTGGGAAGACGAACCCCTGCCTCCACGACCGACAATCCGTCGAAACCCCGTCCGCGCTCGACGCGGACGCGCCGACCCTCCACAGAACCCGGGACGCTCACCGCTGCGACCGGTCGGATGGAGCGTAGCCGTAATTCTTCTGGCCTATTTGCTGGTCGCTGTCACGTTCGACAGGCGCCCCGAGATCGCACTCGACACGCTCAGCCGCATCCCCGTTCTGGGCAAACTGCTCGGTCAGGATCACCTACTTGCCTACCGCGTCAAACTCGACGGGATCACCGGCGGTCTCGACCATATCAAGGGTAACCGACTCGCTTATGTCGTCACTGGCAGAGCCATCAACGAGACGAACGAGAACCTGCGATTGATCGAGATCGAAGGCGAATTGATCGCGGGTGGCAAAGCTCGTGCTGTCCGCAAGGTCTATGCTGCCAACCAGGCGAAAGGAACCATCCGAAATCTCTCGATGAGCGAGGTCGATATGCTTCTACGCCTCGAACCCAACCGTCGCTTCGTCATTCCGCCCGGCAAATCTGCAAGCTTCCTGCTCGTCTTTCCCGATCCACCGGCGGATACCAGCGACGTCGTGTGCCGGGTGACCGAGGCGCGGACCTCCTGAGCCCGTGCCTCAGACCTTGGTGCCATCTCCGGGATCGTCCGGATCATCACGATCATCCGCTTCAGGGGTGATATCGATCGAATCCGGCTTTTGCATCGATTTCCGGAAATTCCGCATCGCATCGCCCACGCCCGACCCCAGTCCCGGAAGACGCGAAGGCCCGAATATCAGCAACACGACCGCTAAAATGATGAGAAGCTCTGTAACACCCAGTCCCATGTTGCGGAGTGTAGGCTCATGCCCGATTCGCCGCAAGGAGGCTCGATGACCGACCTCCTGAGCCCGCCCCCGCAGTCTCCGAGGGGCATTCTCCCCCTCGCCATCCTCCTGTCGATTCTGGTGCATATTCTCCTGCTGGTCGGCCTTGGCCGAGAGACCCTCTCCACCCCCGGCCCGCCGAACGAAATCGTCGTTTCTCTCCAATCCATCCCGCCCGAAGCGGCCAATGCCGGCAACGCACCTGCACCGATTGTCGCCCCTTCCGATCGCGAAAACAACGAAGTTCCTGACGGCCGCGCCTTCCGCAGCGACCGCAATAACCGCGTCGAGAAGGAAACCATCGCAAGAGGCATCCCCAACCCCGGACAGCCCGATGGGAGCCCCGAAGGACTGGCGCCGGAAGCAGTCCCACCCGCGCCGCCGCCAGCTGGCGAACCTGCTCCGAAGACGGCACCCGCCAACGCAAACGCACCCGAATCGGGCCAGCCCGAGGATGGCGCTCGGCGCGATGAAACCCAAAAGATGCTGGCCGCACCCGAGACCGGCACCCGCCCACCCAGGGAACTCCCGGGTTTGGAGAAACTTCTGGCACCGCCCGGGAAAGTCCTGGCAGAAAGCGGTCGGCCCTCGCGACCACCCCCGACGGCGCCCGCGCAGGATTCAGCAACGACGCGCGACTTGCTTCGCGCCCCGCCCCCGGCCAAAGGTCTTCTGGCCGGCCTTCGCGGCACCTACGACAATCTGCCAAGTGTCGCTGCCGGCAAGTTGACCTTCCTGAATACCAAAGCGGACCGATTTGCTCCCTTCGTCAGAAGGGTCGGGACTCGAGTCTTCGAGAACCTGCTGATCGAGCAACGGAAACGACTCAACGCACCGGAGATCCTTGCCGCACGAAACTCCACAACCGTGCGCGTGATACTGAATTCGCAGGGCAAGCTGCAGGATCTGCAGATCGTGGAAAGGTCGGGAAGCCAATCGATGGACGGAACGCTTCTCGAAGCGCTACGCGCGGCCGCCTTTGACCCGAATCCCCCGCCGGACGCAGCTACGGACGATGGGACCTACGAGTTCATCTTCCGAGCACAGGTATTGGCCTCGGTCGCTTCGGGTCGATTGCAGAGAGTCGAAAGCCGACTGCAGGTCGGCCTGAATTGACGATGGGTCGAGGACTCCTCAGTCCTCTT
The DNA here is from genome assembly GCA_029248525.1 of Candidatus Binatia bacterium. Taxonomy (NCBI): domain Bacteria; phylum Candidatus Binatota; class Binatia (SeqCode); species Binatia bacterium. Next base: position 332,305 of record JAQWJE010000008.1, on the reverse strand, counting down.
CGGACTCCTCGACAAAAGACTGATACTCAGCCGCCGTGAGCAAGCCCTCCTTGTCTTCCGGCTCGAGCAGAACCATCTTCACCATCCACCCATCGCCGTAAGGGTCTTCGTTCAAAAGCTCCGGGTTTTCGGGTAGGTCGTCGTTGATTTCACTCACGTCGCCGGCGAGCGGCGCATAGACATCCGAAACGGCCTTGGTCGACTCCACCACGCCAAAGGGATCGGCTCGCTCGACCCGATCGCCTACGGCGGGCAGTTCGACAAAAACGACCTCTCCCAGTTCCGCCTGTGCATGCTCGGTAATGCCGATCGTTGCGACGCTACCCTCAATCGATACCCACTCGTGATCGCGGGTGTATTTCAATTCTTCGGGGAATTCCATGTTTTCATTTCCTCTTGGATCGAGTGTCCGACCCGTCAATCTCTACTGCCGACCGTAGAACGGTAAATCAACCCGCTCAGCCGTAATTCTTCGCCCACGCACTTCCACCGTTAACGCATCCTCTACCGACTCCGAGGCGATCAGTGCAAGCGCTATCGGCTCAGCCAGAGTCGGCGAACGCGTCCCGCTGGTCACGTGACCCACCTGTTGGTCGCCGGCGAGCACCGGATAATCTGCTCTTGCGATCCCTCGCCCTGTGACTCGCAAGCCGATCAGTTGCCGCGCAGGCCCCTCGGCGCGCTGCCGTGCAAATACTTCCGCCCCTGGAAACCCACCCCGGGATTCCTTCACGGCCCATCCCAGACCGACCTCCATCGGCGAGATCTCCCGGGAAAGCTCGTGACCATAAAGCGGGAGGCCCGCTTCCATCCGAAGCGTGTCCCTGGCGCCCAACCCGATCGGCTCAACACCCTCGGCTTCGCCTGCCCCCAGCAAAGCCTCCCATACATCGGTCGCCTTCGCCGTGGGGATGAAGAACTCGAACCCGTCCTCGCCTGTATAACCCGTCCGGGCCGCCAGAACGGTGACACTCGCCAACTCCGTTTCCAGAACAGAAAAGCGTTTCAGATCCGCGAGCGCAGCTGAACCCAAACGGGAGACGACTGTTCGTGCTTCCGGCCCTTGGAGGGCAATCAAGGCCAGCTCTTCGCTTCGGTCTCGGACCGTGACGTCCACGCGCCCCTCGGCGTGCGAAATCAGCCAATCCGCACAGGCTACGCGGTTCCCCGCGTTCACGCAGAACAAAAATTTCTCGGCACCAAGGCGATACAGGATGGTATCGTCGATCGTTCCGCCATCGTCGGCGCAAAGCAACGTGTATTGCGCGCGTCCTTCCGTCAATCGGCCCGCATCGTTAGTCGCAATCGACTGACAGAAAGCCAAAGCGCCGTGTCCCTCAATCTCGATCTCCCCCATATGGGAAACATCGAAGAGGCCGGCCTTCGCCCGCACGGCTGCGTGCTCCTGCAACAAGCCCCGGTATTGGACCGGCATCTCCCAGCCGCCAAACTCGATGAATCGTGCGCCGCGCGCGCGATGCGCATCGTATAAGCAGGTACGCTTCATGCAGCACCCGCCGCGGCAGAAACGGTATTTCGCAGGAGCATGGCGATGGTCATCGGGCCGACGCCTCCGGGCACCGGCGTCAGGCAACCGGCGCGCAAACGAGCCGATTCGAATTCCACATCCCCCTTGAGGCCATCATCGGTTCGGTTAATGCCGACATCGATAACGGCGGCACCCGGCTTGATCCAGTCACCCCGAATGGCCTCCGGCCGGCCCAAAGCTGCGATGACGACATCCGCGCGCCCGATCTCCCCGGCCAGGTCCGCCGTCCTCGAATGGCAGATCGTCACCGTCGCATTCTCCTCGAGAAGCAGAAGCGCGATCGGCTTGCCGACCAGAACCGAACGACCGACGACCACCGCCCGCTTGCCACTCAACTCGACACCGGCCTCCTTGAGGAGTCGCATCGAGCCCAGCGGAGTGCAGGGCCGCAGCCCTGTCAGGCCACCCACCAGCCGCCCCTGACTTTCCGGATGAAGTCCATCCACGTCTTTCGCTGGAGAGATTCGTTCGATGATTTCTCTTTGGTCCAGCCCAGCCGGCAGGGGTAATTGAACCAGAATCCCGTGCACCGCGGGGTCAGCATTGAGTTCATCGACCACGGCCAAAAGTTCCGCCTGAGTTGTGCTCTCTGGCAAATCGCGGCCGAACGACTCAATCCCGACCTCGGCGCAAGCTCGCACCTTGTTTCGGACATAAATCGCTGAGGCGGGATCGGCCCCGACCAGCACGGTCGCCAACCCGGGATGAATGCCCCGCTCCGCCAAAAGGCTCACGTCGGCGGCTACTTCCATCCGTACCTTCGCCGCAATTCCCTTGCCGTCGATAATCGTCGCTTCCGCCCGCTTTTTCTCGCTCATACTCCCTGATGGATAAGCTGCGAAATGCCTTGAGTAAAGCGGCCGGCACCCGGGACCGATAAAAACTATGGTAACCTCACCCATGCGCATCGGCATTCCCAAGGAAATCAAACTCGAAGAGCGTCGTGTTGCTCTGACGCCGGCGGGCGCCTCGGCGCTTTGCAGCGCCGGGCACGAAGTTCTGGTTGAAACCGGCGCCGGAGAGGGTTCCGCACTCCCCGATGAGGCCTACCGACAAGCTGGAGCCAAAATCGCCGAAAATGCCGCCCGGACATGGAGCGATAGCGATCTCGTCCTCAAGGTCAAAGAACCCCTACCGGAGGAATACATGCACCTCCGGGCCGACCTCACTCTCTTCACGTATCTGCATCTCGCCGCGAATGAATCCCTCACTCAGGCGCTCGTGGACGCCGAGACGACCGCCCTCGCGTACGAAACTCTGCAAATCGAGGACCGCTCCTTACCCCTGCTGGCCCCGATGAGCGAGGTGGCCGGGCGCCTTTCCGTTCAGGTAGGTGCGTGGTGCCTGCAACACCAGAATGGAGGGCGCGGCGTGTTGCTCTCGGGAGTCGCAGGCGTCAAACCCGGAAAAGTGGTCATCATCGGCGGCGGCATCTCCGGCACCAGCGCCTGCCAGGTCGCTGTCGGGGTCGGTGCCGCTGTAACGATCCTCGATATCAACCCCACGCGCCTGCGCTATGTCCACGATATTCTGGAGGGTCACGTCACGACCGTGATGTCCAACCAGCCCAATATCGAGGAGGAAGTTCTTGCGGCTGACTTGGTGATCGGCGCTGTCCTGATCCCCGGTGCTCGTGCGCCCCGCCTGATTTCAAGGGATATCGTGGGACGCATGAAACCCGGCGCTGCCATTGTCGACGTATCGATTGACCAGGGCGGAATCTCGGAGACATCCCGGGTAACCACCCACGCGGAGCCGGTGTTTACCGAAGAAGGCGTCGTCCATTACGCTGTCTCCAATATGCCGGGGATCGTTCCCCACACGTCCACCTACGCCCTGACCAACGCGACGCTCCAATACGCCATGCTCCTTGCCGAGCGCGGTGTCTCCGGCGCTCTCGAAGAGAGCGGGCCCCTGCGAAAAGCTCTGAATGTGGACCGAGGCCGGATCGTTCACCCCGGAGTCAGCCAGGCCTTCCCGCAGATGCAGAAGAGCCCGCCATCACCGAAACGCTAGCCGAGCAGACGGACGCCAAGCTCCCGGAGTTGCGCCGCGGACGGACGTGACGGCGCGTCGCTCATTGGATCATGTGCCTTCTGCGTTTTCGGAAAAGCAATCACGTCACGGATCGACGACTCGCCCAACCAAAGCATACAAAGCCGATCCAGCCCCAAAGCGATGCCGCCGTGAGGGGGCGCGCCATAGCCCAGGGCGTCGAGCAAAAATCCGAACTGCGAACGTTGTGTTTCTTCCTCGATCCCCAGCGCCGCAAAAACGCGTTGCTGGATATCCGGGCGATGGATACGAATCGATCCGCCCCCCAATTCGGTGCCATTCAGCACCACGTCGTAGGCCCGGGATCTGACCGCGCCAGGATCCGACTCCAATTTTTCCAAATCTGCTTCATGCGGCGCAGTGAAGGGATGATGGACAGATACGTACCGTTTTTCGTCCTCGTTGTATTCAAGCAGGGGGAAATCCGTAACCCAGAGATAATTCCACTGTCCTTCGGGAATTCGGTCGAGCCGCATTGCCAGTTCGTGGCGTAGAAGTCCGAGGATCGATTGCGATTGTTTTCGAGGGCCAGCAACGAGGAAGAGGACGCCCCCTTCGCGCAAACCACTCTGCTCCTCGATCGCGGCCCGCTCGCCCTCGCTGAAGAATTTGGCCAGAGGCGATTGCCAACCGTCAGCTGTCTTGCGAATCCACGCGAGGCCCTTGGCCCCCACCGAAGGTGCCCAGGAAACCAGCTCATCAAGCTCGCGACGACTGAGCTTGTCGCCGTCCTCAGCAACGATCCCGCCGACGATTCCGCCCTTTTTGACCGCCTGAGCGAGCACGCGGGCCTCACTGCTGCCCATGATCTCCGTCAGTTCGACAAGCTCCAGAGTGTAGCGGGTATCCGGGCGGTCGGTGCCGAAACGGTGGGTCGCCTCGTCATAAGTCATTCTCGGGAAGGGCGTTTCGGGAACCTCGACCCCCATCGCCGCACCACCCTTGCGCAGAAGTCCCTCGGTCATCTGCAAAATTTCTTCTTCGCCGACAAAAGATGCTTCGATATCGATCTGCGTGAATTCAGGTTGCCGGTCCGCGCGCAGATCCTCATCACGAAAGCACTTTACGATCTGGTAATAGCGCTCAAAGCCCGCGACCATGAGGATTTGCTTGAAAATTTGGGGGGACTGCGGCAACGCGTAGACCTGCCCGGGATTCACCCGACTGGGCACGATATAATCGCGAGCGCCTTCCGGCGTGGATCGTGTCAGAATCGGTGTCTCGACATCGATATATCCGAGATCATCGAGGTAGCGACGAACCGAGGATGTGACTTGGTGCCTGCGTTGCAGATTCTCGCGCAAACGATTCCGGCGCAAGTCGAGATAACGGTGGCGGAAGCGCACGGCATCCCCGACTTCCGCACCTTCATTAATCGGAAAGGGGAGCGGATGTGCCGAGGAGAGAACCCGCAGTTCTTCGACCCGTAATTCGACTTCGCCGGTCGGCAAGGAGGGGTTCAGCGTCTCGTCCGGACGCCGGGCGATCTTGCCGCGCGCCGCGACCACATATTCGTGACGCACATGATGCGCTCGCTCGTGAGCTTCGGGGCTATCGTCCGGGTCCAGCACCAATTGCACCACACCGGTGCGGTCACGGAGATCGATGAAGACAATCCCGCCATGATCTCGACGGACATCCACCCAGCCAACAAGCGTTTGCTCTTCCCCGATCTGGTCGGAGCGCAGCGTGCCGCAACTGCGGTCGGGGCGCCAATCCCCCATATCGGCTAGTTCGATCGGCTTTGTCTCGTCCAGACTCATCAAAAAACCCCTGTCCGTGTGTAGATCCCTGCCCTGAAATGCGACAGTCCTCCCGTGACCTACAGGTGCGCTGCGACGTCGGCAACGCAAAGCCCCTTCAAATGGTCCACAGATCCCGCCAGACATTCATCCGAGCGTGGTCCGTGAGGTCGAATTGCAGCGGCGTTACCGTCACCCAGCCCTCTTCCAGAGCCCGTAAATCGGTAAGATTTCCCGTATCCGGAGCCGGGACGGCTCCGCTGAGCCAATAATAATCCCGCCCGCGCGGATCCTGGCGTCGCTGATAGGAATCCTCCCACGCCAGCAGACTCTGAGGCACCAACCGAATTCCGCGAGCTTCGACCCGACTCGCCGCAGGAACGTTGATATTGAGCATCGTGCCTTTGGGCATGCCGAGAGGCAGGACCGGGGCCACAACCCGCAGCGCCCATGCACCCGCACCCTTGAAGTCAAAGGTGTCCGCCGCCTCCAACGAAACCGCCACCGACGGGATTCCCATCAATGCGGCCTCCGCGGCAGCGGCTACCGTACCGGAGTAGAGCACATCCACGCCGCGATTCGCGCCCGCATTGATGCCGCTCACCACGAGGTCCGGGGCGCTCGGAAGTAATTCGTTGATCCCCAGCTTGACGCAGTCCGCGGGCGTCCCGGCCACGCTCCACGCTTGCCGCGACGCACCGATCGAAACACGCTCGGCGGTCAGAGGCTCCAAAAAGGTGATTCCATGGCCAGCTCCGCTCTGCCCCTCGGACGGACCGACCACCTCGACCTCGCCAAGCCTATCCAGCGCATCGGCGAGTGCCGCGATCCCGGGCGCCCGAACTCCGTCATCGTTGGTGACCAAAATCTTCATGCTCTGGTTCTTAATGATTTCCTCGGCGAAAGTCCCCTTCGTGCAGACCGCGCGCGATACGGCTAGAAAGATCTCCATGGTCGAGGACCCCAAAAGCTGGATTCCCATCCTGAGCGGCGATGCGTGGGCACTCGGACTCGATGTGCCGATTGAATTGATCGGGAATAGCGCCTCGGAAGTCCTGCACGCCGTCGATCCCGAACTGGCGAAGAGATTTGCTCGGAACGATATTCTCGTTGCCGGAACCTTCGGCACGGGAACCAGCGATGAGCGACCCGTTCAAGCCCTGATCGATCTCGGAATCGGCGCTATCGTGGCAAACCAATTTGACCCGAACTTCGAGGCCCATGCTCTCAATATCGGCCTGCGCGTCGCCCGCATCACGGAAGCCCTCGGGGTACGCACCGGCGATCAACTTCGCGTCGACTTTGAAGGGGCACGCATCGCCAACCATAGCACCGGGGATCGCTACCCAATCCGCAACGCCGACGAATCGGCGGTCCGCAATCTGCGACGCAGTATTGGCCAAGCGGATGCTTGAAGTCGAGGTCAAGATACGACTTGACGAACAAGGGCTCGAAGAACTTCGCCGGCAACTTCCCGCGCTTACCGTCGATACCCCGACCACTCTGGAGCAGGAAGATCTTTACTTCTCTCATCCGGACCGGGACCTGAAGGCCCGGGATGAAGCCCTGCGGCTGAGACTTGACTCCCGACTAGCCATCACTTGGAAAGGTCCAAAACTCGACCCTCCTCTGAAAACTCGCGAGGAAATCGAATTCGGACTGGATACCGATTGCGACACTGCCACTCGGCTGCTGGTGGCTCTCGGCTATCAGGAGGTCGCTCGGGTGACGAAGACGAGGGAGCAATGGCGGATCGCGGCTCCCTCCCCGGCACTCATCTGCCTCGATAACGTTGTCGGCCTCGGGTGGTTTGTCGAAGTCGAGGTGGAAGCGGAGCAGGCCGCAGAGGGCCGCATGCAGTTGGAGGCCGTTTTGCGCCTCCTGTCGCTGGACCAGCGGGAATTCATCGCCACAAGCTACCTCGGTCTGTTGGCCTCCTCGGCTGAGTGATCCGGGACATCGGCCAGCGAGCGGACCATCGATACCGCTACTTCGCCGGAGGGGTACACAGAGCCATCCGCGGACACCTGACGAAAACCGTGCCGCTGAAAAAACGATTGCCCAGCCAGATTCCCGGCTGCCGTATGCAGGCGGATTTCTCGAGCCCGCCAATCGACCGCAACGTCAATCGCTGCCTCGAGAAGCTGCTGGCCGACACCCAAGCGGCGATGCGTTTCCTGCATCCCGATCCCGACCAGCTCCGCCCACGGACGCCAAAGGAATCCGATGCTCCTGCCCGGTGCCATCAGGGCGAATCCGGCTCTTTCTCCGGCGATCTCGGCAATCAGCAACTTGGTCCGCGGTAGCTCCATCCAATGCCCGAGAATCTCGCGATAATCCCCCAAATGTTGAAAAAGCTCGTCACCGAGGTCGAGAATCCAGGCAATATCGGACTCCTCCCCCCCTCGAATCTGTGCGGATTGGCTCACTTTCATGCAGGATAACCCGGCAAGGGCGCTCTGACCATGTCCTCGGGACCGGAGACCGGGCAGACTGCGAAAGAGATTGGTTTCCGTTAGAGCAATCGCGGGAGACTAGAGGAATGACCGAACGAGAAGAAGAAGACCTGCTTTACGAATGTGAGTGTTTTCGGATCCTGCGCTTCATCGACGAAGAAGGCCGCGCGAACATGATGGTCTCCTTCTTTGACCACGGACTCGATCTCTATATGAGCGACGAAGAGTTCAGCCATTTCGCGGAAGCCGTCGGCGGAATCACGATCGCCCCGCAAAACGTCCTGCACCACTGAGTCCGAAGGGCCGACGACAAGCGGGCAAAAAAAAGCCCCGCCAACCAACCCTCGGGGTCGATCAGCGGGGCCAATCATCCATCGATCGAGCCTTCAGACGCCGCAGGCGCTTTTCAGTGCTTCGACCTCGTCTTCTTTTTCCCAGGGAAAGAACCCACCCTCTGGCGCCTGACCGAAGTGGCCATAGGCGGCCGTCTTTCGATAGATCGGTCGCAGCAGGTCCAGCTTGCGGATAATCGAGATCGGGCGAAGGTCCAGCACCGTATCCAGTGCGGCGGCGATCTTGGCGTCGTCGACTGTGCCCGTACCGAATGTGTCGACCAAAACCGAAAGCGGACGAGCAACCCCGATCGCATAGGCGATCTGGACTTCACATTTATCGGCCAGGCCGGCGGCCACCACATTCTTGGCCATGTAGCGACCCATATACGCGGCACTGCGGTCCACCTTGGAGGGATCCTTGCCCGAGAACGCGCCGCCACCATGACGACCGTAGCCGCCGTAAGTGTCCACGATGATCTTGCGACCGGTAAGACCGCAATCGCCCATCGGACCCCCGACGACAAAACGCCCCGTCGGGTTGATATGATATTCCACATCGGAGGCCAGCAACTCGGCCGGAATGACTTTCTTGATCACGCCTTCGATCATCGCCTCGCGTAGTGTCTCGTTGGTGACGTCCGGGTCGTGTTGCGTCGAGATCACAACGGTCTTGACTGCCTTGGGGCGACCGTTCTCATATTGAACGGTGACCTGAGATTTGGAGTCGGGACGCAAGAATTTGTATTGTCCATCCTTGCGTACCTCGGCCAGATATTTCACCAGGCGATGCGAGAGCGCGATCGGCAAGGGCATGAATTCAGGCGTGTCGTTGCAGGCAAAGCCAAACATCAAGCCCTGATCGCCGGCACCCTGATCTTCTTCGTTGTCACGATCCACGCCCTGGTTGATGTCGGGCGACTGTCGGTCGATCGCTGTCAAAACCGCACAGGTCTCGTAGTCGAAACCCATCTCGGAAGACGTGTAGCCGATATCCTTGATCGTGGCGCGCACGATTTCTGGATAGGAAAGGGTCGCGTTGGTCGTGATCTCACCAGCGACGACGGCCATTCCCGTCTTGACCATCACCTCGCAGGCAATGCGAGCTTTCGGATCCTGTTCAATGATCGCGTCAACCACGGCGTCAGAGATCTGATCGCACATTTTGTCCGGGTGTCCCTCGGACACGGATTCTGAAGTAAATAGATAATTCTCGAGGGCCATGAAGGCGCTTCCTCCTTAAGGAATCGCACCCACCGGGGTGCGAATTAGTTCCTGTGCTGTAACAGTCGGGCGGTCGAGGTTACAAGCGACCTATGGAGTCTTCGGCAGCTTCTCAAAAAGCCCTTAAACGGCGCACTCTCCGCGAACGAAGGCGCACCCTCACCGGGCCCGCGCAGAGGGCAGCCGGAAGAAACGTCGCTGAAATTCTCAATAAAAACATTGAGATAAGAGATTTCAGAACAATCGCAGCATATGTGGCACAGGACGGAGAGCTCGACCCGGCGCCGGCCCTCGAGCTCTTCCGGGACGCAGGCATCCAGATTCTGCTGCCCCGCACAGGACCAGATAGCTCTCTGGAATTTGCTCCGGAGGGCGCCTTGGAGCCCAGCGGGCCTGCAGGAATCTCCGAGCCCACCGGCTCCGCTGTTCCGATCCCCGAGATCAGCACACCGGCGATTGTTCTCGTGCCTTGCGTCGCACTCACCCCCGCAGGGGGCCGCCTCGGTCGCGGTGGCGGATTCTATGATCGCGCTCTGAGCGATCTTCGGGCAGCGGGTTGGCTGATCTTCGGCCTCTGCCATGAGGAAGCCCTGACGAATCATCTTCCGCTCGAACCACACGACCAAGCGGTCGATTGGTGCCTGACAGAGAAAAGACTGCTCAGCGTTGTGGGCGTCCGATAATGACGATGCGGCGAAACTGCACCGGTATCATTCTGGCCGGGGGCCGGTCCTCACGCATGGGACAACCCAAGATGTCCCTGAAACTCGGAGACCGAAGCGTGCTCGTCCACACAACGCAGGCCTTGCTCGCATCTTGCCGCGAAGTTTTGGTGATCGCGGCTCCGGCAGGTACTCCCGATGGAGTCGAAGAAGCACTCGCCGAACTACCGCGCACTCCCTCGCTGAGGGTTCTTCACGACGCGCAGGCCCACCGTGGTCCTCTACCGGGGATTGTGACCGGTCTCGCCGAAGCCGGCAATGCCATCGCCTTTGTGGCTGCAGGCGACTCACCATTTCTGGCCCCCGTGCTGATCGGCGGCCTGATTGACGCCCTGGGAGCCGAACCCCAAACGGATGCCATGGTGCCTCGGGTCGATAGCTGCGCACAACCGCTGACGGCCGCCTATCGAACAGCGCCGATGCTGTCCTGTTTCCGCCAAGCCCTTGACGACGGGGAGTCCAGTCCCCGTCGCAGCCTGCGCCGCGCGGCGTTTCAGGAAATCGCGGCCGAGGACCTTCGGCGCTGGGACCCTGCGCTGAACAGCTTTCTCAATATCAATGATGCAGCTGACTTCGCGAGGGCCCAGGCTTTGGAACTTCAGCTGAAAGCCGGGGACGTCGGCTGAGGGGAGAGAACGCCCCGCAATCGAGAAAGTGCTTTCGTGTGCAGCTGGGATACCCGAGACTCGGTAATCCCAAGCCGATCACCAACTTCCTTCATGGTGAGCTCGGACCGATAATACAAGGGCAGGACCAGACGCTCCTTGCCGGGCAGTTGCTCGATCGCGGCTTGCAACGCATCTCTTTTCTCTCGTGCGAGAAGCATCGCCATTGGGTCGCCGTGCTGTGCGGGCAGGAACTCTTCGAAGCTCAAGTTGTCATCGTTTCGCCCGGGCGAAACATCTTCGAGTGAAAGAAGCTTCAACTCGGAGGCCTCGCCACGCATCTGATGATATTTTTCGATCGAGACCCCGAGCGCTTCCGCGACTTCCTCCTGTCCCGCATCTCGACCCAACTTATGCTGCAAGGTCTGAACGGTTCGTCGCAGATGATTCGCCTTCTGCCGGGCAGTCCGCGAAGCCCAATCCAGGCACCGCAACTCGTCGAGGATGGCACCCCGGACGCGAATTCGAGCGTAGGTCGAGAAAGCAGTTCCCGCTTCCGGATCAAATTTTCGAATCGCATCGAGGAGGCCCTGCGTCGCCCAGCTCATCACTTCGTCATGCTCGACCGACGAAGGCAGCATGCCTGCGACTTGCTTCACAATCTGCCGTACGAGCGGGAGATTGTTTTGCACCATCTCGCCTTCGGAGAGATGGTGACGGCTGCCCCGGCCGGCGCGATAGCGATCCGCCCCCACGGACCGCCTCGCGCGTCGCACCCCCAAGGTCCCCTTTGTGTCTTTTGATTGCTGCTCTCTCGTTGCGATTTCCATAGCGAACCCTTCCAGCCTGTCCCCCCCCGGGGCGGCGTTGATTGTCTGCGCTAAGGTTTTGCAACCTCCGTGCCGTTAAACCTCATGCCGGACGTTTTTTGCTCGCCGAGATTAAAGTGCTGTAATTTCGGAGACTTGACCAAGGCACTTCTCGGGCATCCTCGGATTCTGCCAAATTAATGGCGGGATAGAAGTGACGCCCCGGCGACGCGAAAATACCTATCGTCATTAAATTGACGATCCGGAACGTTTTCCGCCCTGCGAGATTCCGTGCGGTTTCTGCTACTTCTCGACCCGTGCGCGGGGCCGAACTCAAAAAGAGAATTCTCAGCTGCGGCGAGGCTCTCGGGTTTCGAAATCCGGGCGTGGCCCGCCTCGCTCCCCTCGACCGTGATGCGTATTTCAATGACTGGCTCGCGGATGGACGGGCGGGAGATATGCGATTTCTCGAGCACCACAAGAAAGCTCGGCTCGATCCCCACTCTCGCTTCCCCTGGGCGCGAAGCGTTCTTTCGGCCTCCTACCCCTATGCTCCACCCGCGCGTTCCGCCCCCGCCCCCTGGCGAAAGGAAATGCGTGGACGCATCGCCGCATACGCGGTTGGTCGGGACTACCACCTCGAAATGGATGCGCTGCTGAAGAGGTGGGCTGCGGAAATCGCCGTTCTTCTACCGGACAGCCAGAGTCGCACCTACGTCGACACAGGCCCGATCTTCGAGCACGAGTGGGCCGAACGGGCCGGGGTTGGTTGGACGGGCAAGCATACCCTTACGCTCGATCGAGAATCCGGCTCCTGGGGATTTCTCGGCGAGATTCTGCTCGAGGTCGAACTCGAACCTGACAAGGCCTCGCCCAACCACTGTGGGACTTGCCGACGATGTATCGACAGTTGCCCGACGGACGCTATTCGAGGGCCATACGACCTCGACCCACGCCTTTGCATCTCCTACCTGACCATCGAGCATAAAGGCGTAGTCGAAAGACACCTGCGCCCAAAAATGGGGGAGTGGCTATTCGGATGCGACCTATGCCAGATCGCATGCCCCTGGAATGACGAGGGAGATTTCAACCCGGAGCTACATCCACGACTCGATGCGATTCTCGCGATGGACGAGGAAGATTTTACGCGGAGGTTTGCCGGGACTCCACTCGAACGCACGGGACCCGAGCGACTCAAGCGCAACGCCGCCATCGTTGCGGGGAATACGGCGAATCCCGAAATTCTGCATTCCCTCGGCCGCGCCCTGCAAGATCCCTCCGACTTGGTCCGAACCCATGCGACATGGGCAGTCGGGCAAATCCAGGGGGAGCCGATTCGGCGCCGATCCCTTCTGGAAAAAATGCTGCGCGATGAAGTTCCGCTGGTCGTCGAGGAAGCCGAAGCGTGCCTGCAGGAAGAAGCGTCCTAAACCAGGCCCAGGCCTTCGGTTGTTTCGACCCCGATTCGTTTGAGCAAACGCTCCTTGACTCTCAACGCTACCTTCTCACGCTCAAGGCCCACCCCGTCGATCGAAACGCGCCCGCCCGCAATCATATCATGGCCACCCGCAGATCGACTACCGAGGACCTTTTGCAAAACTTCGCCCGCATTTGCCTCTCGGTCCGTGGTTCGCAGCGACACATAGAGATTCGAGCCGAACGAACCCATCGCGACCGCCCACTCCACCTCATCGAGGCGAAGGAGAAAGTCCGCCATCTCGGCGACCATATCCGGGTAACGCACATCCCCCACGTCCGAGACCACAAGATTTCCATAGATCTGCGCTTTCGCGATGGCATCGCGAAAAGCGCGAAAATACTCTCGTGGAACTCGGGCGTTTTCAATTTTTCCCAGGCGTCGCTTGTTCGCGTAGGGGTAGAGGAAGTGACTCGCAGCAAAGTCAGCTTCGGTCGATTCCCGCCCAAGATCCTGAGTCTCGGCATTGATCCCGTAGAAGAGAGCCGTTGCGATCTTGCTCTCGACCGTGACATCCGAATCACGAAGATACTCGGTGAGGATCGTCGAGGTCGCCCCGTAGTTGTCGCGAAGGTCGACATAGCCGACGTCCGGATTCTCGGCGTAGGCCGGGTGATGGTCGATAATCGCCGCTGCCAGAACATCGTCGGGAAGAGAGTTGTTTGCCCGCCCCGGCTGGGTATCGACCAGGACAATCCTCGGCCGTCGATAAAAATCAATCTCTCGCACGGGTGTGAGCGAGATGTTCAGGTATTTCACCATCGCTCGATTCTCGGCTCGACCGATAATGCCGCCCAGTGCAATGATCGAATCGCAAATTCCGAGTTGGGAGAGAATATATTGCAATGCTGATGCGCTCGCGAGGGCATCCGGATCCGGATTGTCATGCGGGAGGATCACGAGGGGATCTGCCCCCTCGATTGCAGAGATCAGCGAAACCAGAGGACCTTTGAGTTGTGCCATAAAAAACTCCCGGTCCGACAACAGACCGCTCCTCCAGCGTAGACGATAGCCCGTCAGCTTTCCAACCCTCCGATCCGAGCCAAAACCGCCTGTCGCAGTCCTGCGGAGAATGCTACAATTCAGGCATGGCTGAGCCGCAAGAGCTGGACCGAGTTCGACAAGAACTTCTGCGCATCAGCAAAGACGCAGGCGCCGATCTTGCGGAGGGCGCCCTCTGGATTTCTGTTCTGGAAACACCTGATCTGCCAATAAATGACTATCTGGGCTGGTTGGACCGTACCGCGGCGGACGCGCAAAGGACCATTTCGCGGGTAGATGCTCCGGGCCTGCTCGGAATGGTTCGGGATCATCTTAAATTCCGGGGCGATGACCAGAACTACTACGATGCTCGAAACAGCTGTCTCGATCAGGTCATTGATCGCAGACGCGGCATTCCGATCACCCTTTCGTTGATCTATCTCGCACTCGCGATACGCCTCGGCGAAGACGCCGCAGGCGTCAATGCTCCGGGGCACTTTCTGGTGCGGCACGGTGATACCATCGTGGACCCCTTCCGCGGAGCGCTCATGAGCCGCTCCGCTTTCGCAAACCACCTCGAAGGCCTCGGCTTGCCCAAGCCCTCCGAACAGGCCGACCAGCTCCTGGCGCAACCCGCCGGTCATCGAAGCATTCTTGCGCGGATGCTGGTGAACCTGCGCGGCATCCACCTCCGATCTCAAAACTATCCGAAGTGCCTGGCCGTGGTCGACCTCCTGCATCATCTCGATCCCGAAAATCCGGGTTGGATGCGCGAGAGGGGCTTGATCTACCGGCAACTGGACTGCAACGACCAGGCGCGTTCAGATCTCGAGCGCTATCTCCTGTCATCGCCTCCCCCCAAGGAAGCCGAAACGATTCGCGAACTAATCATATCCATGGAAGAAAAGCCTCGCGTCCTTCACTAGGGCGCAGCATTAACTTTGGGCTCGATGACTCGGGCGTATGAAGGAACTTTATGAGCACCGATGATTCGAAGGACAGTATTACCGCGATCGACACACGGTTCGGCCTGGACGCCCGGCAACTCGAGCAGACCCTCGGGACAGCTCTTGCCCGAAAGTCCGACTTTGCAGACCTCTATTTCGAGCTCCGCGAATCCACCCATGTAGGACTCGAGGAGGGTCTCGTCAAAAGAGCCAACGTCAGCATCTCGCAGGGCGTGGGGGTGCGCGTGCTAGCCGAGGAAAAGACGGGCTACGCCTATTCCGATGAAATCACTCCCGAAGCCCTCGAACTGGCTGCAGCGAGCGCGCGCACCATCGCACATGGGAGCAGCGCGGAACGGCGCATCGCGGTCCGCACGGGCATCGCCAGCCCAACTCATAACCTCTACCCGATTGATGCGAAGGGCGTTTCTCGCCCCCTCCCTGATCGGATCGACCTCCTGCAGAAGATCGACAAGGAGGCCCGAAAGTTTGATAGCCGCATTTGCAACGTCATGGCGAATCTCGCCATCGAGGAAAAACAGATTCTGGTTACCAACTCGGAGGGGACCCATATCGCCGACAGCCAGCCTCTGGTTCGTGTGAACGTATCCTGCGTTGCGGAATCGGGCGGAAAGCGCGAGACCGGTAACGCCGGTGCCGGCGGCCGTTTTTCGATTGGCTTCTATCTCGACGAACCCGAACAAGCCTTCCGTCTGGCTCGTGATGCCGCTCGCCAGGCCATCGTCAATCTCGATGCAGAAGAAGCGCCTGCCGGAGAAATGAAAGTCGTTCTCGGGCCTGGCTGGCCCGGCGTCCTGCTTCACGAGGCAGTCGGCCACGGGCTCGAAGGCGATTTCAACCGCAAGAAGACTTCCGCCTTTGCCGACCGGATCGGAGACCGTGTCGCATCGGAACTCTGCACGGTGGTCGACGACGGTGCCATGGAGCGACGGCGCGGATCTCTGAATATGGACGACGAAGGCACTCCGACGGGACGGACCGTCTTGATCGAGAAAGGCCGGTTGCGCGGCTATTTACAGGACCGCCTCAATGCACGCCTGATGGGAGTTTCACCCACCGGCAACGGCCGCCGAGAGAGTTTCATGCATGCACCTCTGCCCCGTATGACGAATACCTTCATGCTCTCGGGCGAGGATGATCCGGGGGACATCCTCCGTTCGGTCGACAACGGCATCTATGCGGTCTCTTTTGGGGGTGGCCAAGTCGATATCACGAACGGGAAGTTCGTCTTTTCCGCAAGAGAGGCGTACCGCATCGAAGGGGGCAAGGTCGGCGCGCCCCTGAAGGGCGTCACCCTGATCGGAAACGGCCCTGACGCGCTCACGCGAATCTCACGTGTCGGTAATGATCTCGCTCTCGACGAAGGCATCGGAGTTTGCGGGAAGGACGGACAATCGGTTCCGGTGGGCGTAGGCCTACCCACCATCAGACTCGACGGTATGACAGTTGGAGGAACGCGCACATGAGTGCCACAAAGCCTGTGATCGAGACAGCTCGCGAGGTTCTCCAAACAGCGCATGCGGCCGGTGCAACAAGCGCCGACGTCGTTGTCGTTTCGCAGGAAGCCCACGCCGCGAGCGTCCGGCTAGGCGAGGTCGAGTCTGTCGAGTTGTCCCGCCAAAAGCGGCTCGGCTTGCGCTGCTTCCGCGGCCATTCGAGTGCGATTGCCTCAACTGCAGACTTTTCAGCAAGCGGGCTGGAGTCCTTCGTACGCGAGACCGTTGCCATGGCCAATGTCCTGCCGGAAGATCCGGACTCCGGGCTTCCCGACGCTACGCTCCTCGAGCGCAACGCGCCCGACCTGCAGCTCGAAGACCCCGGCGGCTTTCATATCGACGGCGACGGTTCGATCACGGCAGCCCGGGATTGCGAAGAGGCCGCGATGGGAGCAGATCCACGAATTCGTAATTCCGAGGGAGCCACCAGCTCTGCGTCCGCCAGTGAAATCGCCTACGCCTCCTCGATCGGATTCGAAGGGCATTATCGTACCACGAACCATTCACTTTCCGTGTCGCCGATCGCCGAAGAAAACGATGCCATGCAGGGGGATTATTGGTGGGATTCGGCGCGCAGCCGAGAAGATCTCGCCGACCCTGCCGAGATTGGACGAATCGCTGCTGCAAGGACTCTCCGACGGTTGGGAGCTCGGAAGTTGGCCACGACGCGGGCGCCGGTTATCTTCGAAGCACCCATCGCGGCTTCCCTGCTCGGCCATCTGGCCGGGGCAATTTGTGGCGGTGCCCTCTACCGGAAGCTTTCCTTCCTGCAGGAACGTCTCGGAGAAGTGATCGCTTCCCCGCTAGTCCAGATTACCGACGAGGGGAGACTCCCGGGCGGCCCCGCTTCCCGACCCTTTGATGCAGAAGGATTGCCGACGAGGTCGACCACGATCGTCAAGGACGGTCGTTTGGAGAGTTTCCTCCTCGACACGTATGCAGGCCGAAAGTTGGGCCGCCCATCGACAGGGAGCGCCAGCCGCTCGATCGGCGATGCTCCCGGGGCAAGCCCTACAAACTTCCGCTTGGCCCCGGGCCTAACGCCCGCGAGCGATTTGATCACTGGAATTTCGCGCGGATTGCTGGTCACGAGCCTGTCCGGCATGGGGGTCAATACCATCACTGGAGACTACTCCCGCGGAGCCAGCGGGTTGTGGATCGAAGGCGGCGAAATCGCCTATCCCGTGGAAGAAATCACGATTGCAGGAAATCTCATTGATATGTTCCAATCCATCGATGCCCTCGGCGATGACCTGCGACCTCGTTCAGGCATCGCAGCACCGTCTTTACGCATCGCCGAAATGACGATCGCCGGCAGCTAGAGGCGCCCTCCGTCGATCAAGGAAGCGACCAAGCCAAGGAAAGGCAGGGCACACTCACTTCATGGCTGCTTTTGCGAGATCGCGAAGACGCAGAAGGAAACGTTCCCGGAAACTGCGGAGTGCGCCATGGTCGCTCCGCGCCATGCCCCTGCCCGCCATCGCCATCCTCCTCCTCACGCCAGTCGTATATATCCTGGGACGTTGGGAAATTATTGACACGCAAACAGCTATTGCCATCGCCGCAATGGTCCTGCTGGCAGCTCTTTTGTATTTCCCACTGCGCTACCGAACCCGCCTCGACCGGCGCGGGCAATTCTTCGCCCTGGTATTTGCCGTGATCTGGTTTGGTGTTCTGGCAACGCCAGTTTTAAAACGAGTTTATCCCGCTCCAGCCATCACCAGCTTCGAGGTTCAGCGAGACGAAATTCCATATTCGCTTCCCACCTCCATTCTGGGCAAACCACTCGAGTTCAAGGTGACCGGTCACCTGCGCGAGGGCCAACCCCATGCAACGCGAAACGGGCAATGGCTCTTGCGGATTCAGCGCCCCACAGGCCGCCCCTTGTCCTTCACGGGACAACTCCAACAGAGCTGGGGAAGCCCCAGTCCGGATTCCCACCCCTTACCGCAGCTCCGACAATCTCGGATCACGACGAATATTCAAGTCCCGTCGCTCCCTCCCGGCAGTCAGATCGGCACGCTTCAGGTCACGGGCCAGGCGCAACCAAGGCTCTCGATCGTCGCCCGTCCCGACAACCGCTGGCCAATGTCGTGGCAGCTGCCCGTCGGCGCCATGCTTCTCCTCGGTGCCGCGCTCTACGACAGATCATCCGGAGCGGGACGAACCGCCTCGGCGTTGACTCTGGTCACGGGGGCCGCGCTGGTCAGCGTCCTGGTCTTTCCGGTCCTCGGGGCCGCCGATGCCACTTTCCGCGAGTTGTTTGGGGCAATTGTTGCAGGTGCATTGGTGGGCGGCCCGGTCGGAGGCCTCGCCGCTTGGATACTTGGCGCGCGAAAAGATACATCTTCCAAGGGCTCCAAGAAATGAATGAAACGCCGAAAGAAGCTTCCGACACGCCAGACCGGTCCAGCGGAGCCGCCAAGCTCGCCGTCGGCATCGCGACCGCCATCCTTGCCGCGGCGGGGATCGCGTTCTTCGCCAGCGATGGTCGAGAGCTGTTACGGGCAGCCGGCGACATCTCGTGGGTGAAAATTCTGGTGCCCGTGATCGCGACAATCCTGAGCTATGCGACCATGGCAGCGTCCTATGAGGGCATCGCCAAGGCCGCGTCGACACCGATCGGCTTCTCGGCGATGCACCGAATCACCTACGTCTCGAATACAATCAACTATATGGTTTCCACCGGGGGCCTGTCGGGCTTCGCCGTGCGCATGTACTTCTTCCGAAAAAACGGAATTCCACTCGGCCGCGCCGTGACGATCTCCTTCGTTCAGGGATTGATCACAAACCTGACACTGCTGGTTTTTCTGATCTTCGCTTTCATCTTCCTGCTGACCCACGAGTCTCTCAGCAGCGCCGCTATCGCTTCGGCTGCTGTCGCGTTGCTTGTCTTCACCTCGATCACCCTGCTGCTCGTGGGACTCTTTCTGCATGCGCCAACGAGACGCAAGTCGATTCGGTCGGTGATTGGAGCCGTCCACGTCGTGACGGCCCGCCTCCTCGGACCGAACCGCGCACCCACCAAAATCAGCCTGCTGCGTCTGGCAAAGAATATCGACGACGGACTGGCTTTCATGCAGAAGAATGGGCGCGCCATGATCACGCCCATCCTGTTTATTATAGCTGACTGGTTTTTGACACTGGCAGTTCTCTGGGGCTGCTTCTACGCGGTCGGGCTCAACGTACCTTTTGCCCTGATATCCGTCGGGTTTGCGATTGGCATCCTCTCGACGCTCGTATCCATCACACCCGCAGGCATCGGCATTATGGAAAGCGCTGTGACGACAATTTTCGTAGCGCTGGGGCAACCTCTGGAACCCACCATTATCGCCGTAATCCTCTTTCGCCTGATCTTCTACGCGCTTCCCTTCGGGATGAGCATCGGATTTTTTCACGGCATGTTCCAGGATGCCCGGGAGCATACGCAACTTTCGTGATCGGACCTACTCGCAGAGCAAGCGCGTTTCGCGTCCGGTGGTTGTGATGAAAAGCACACGAGCATGTTTGGCGGTTCTCGATTTCGGCACCGGCGGAGGTAAATGCGTCATCTTTGACCATGCCGGTCAGCGACTTTCGAGCATCCGGCATCCCTGGGATTTCATCTCGGTGCGATCCTCCCACGAGGAACTGACGCCCGGCTTCGCTTTCGATCCGGAGAGCATGTGGAACACACTCGCCCGATGTACCCGCGAGGCCATCGACCAGGCCAATCTCGCACCCGAGGAAATCGTCGCCGTCACGTCCACCTCACTCAGGCTGGGAACTGTCTTTCTCGACCGTCGCAAACAGGAAGTCTATTGCGCGCCTAACCTCGATGGGCGGGGGTTTGCCGGAGCGCTTGAACTTCTTGACGCGGTCACCCGAGAAACAATCGTGTCGACCACAGGCCATTGGCCGCCCTTTCTCTCGAGTGCGGCGCGGCTGATCACCTACCAAAAGGAGCCTACGGCCGAGCCGGTAGCGCATGTCCTCAGTCTGAGTGATTGGCTGGGCTACCGATTGACCGGAGAGATTACCTCGGAACTCTCCAACGCCGGAGAGTCCTTTCTCCTCGACATCGCCGAGCGCAGATGGAGCCAGGAACTACTCGAGGCCGCCGGAATCTCGCCGTCCGTCCTGCCCCCGATCAGCGCCAATGGTGCACGGATCGGCTCCATACACACCGCCGCCGCAGCAGCGACGTCTCTGAAATCGGGCACTCCGGTGTTCCTGGGGGGTGCGGACACGCAATGCGCCCTTCTCGGATCCGGCGTCGTCGATCCATTCGAGGCAGGAGTTGTTTTGGGCACCACTGCACCCGTGATGGCCATCAGCGATACGCCATGTGTCGACCTCACCGGTAAAGTGTGGGCTGGATGCCACGTGCTCCCCGAGCGCTGGACCCTCGAGAGCAATGCCGGCGAAACCGGATCCGCCTGGGACTGGATTCTCGACCTTCTCGGGATTCATGGAGCCGACCGTTACGAGGTTGCCGAGAACCTGATGGCCGAAGTCACGGCCGACGACGAACGGGATTCTGCAGTCGTCTCCTTCGGCCACCCTCAGGTCTTTGATCTCGACCAATACAACCCTCACCGGATGGTAGGCTTCGGCTTTCGCCAAAGCGCCTTTCGCGGACCCGTAGGGCCTGGGCGGGGGCAAGTCCTGCGATCTTTCCTGCGCAATATCGCCTTTGCGATCCGCGGGAATCTCGAGCAACTCGAGGAAAAACTTCCGGGACCTCCGAACCGCTGCACCCTCTCGGGTGGAATGTCTCGTAGTCGGAGTCTGCAGGTCGAGATCGCCCGCTCTCTCCATCTTCCACTGCACCTCTCGGCAGAACCGGAAGCCACGGCACTCGGTGCGGCCATTCTGGCAAGTGTCGGGGTGGGCCTGCATGGAGATCGCAAGGCGGCCGTTCACGAGATGGTTCAGGTGACAGTGATCCCTCCCGATCCGGAACTCAGGGACGCCTACGACCGCCAGTACGCGGCTTGGCAGGAGGTTTTCGCTGCAACGAAGCAGGTTTCCTTCCTCCCTTGACTTTTGGGGCCGCCGATTCGGGTCGCGAACGACGCGTGAACTCCCACAGGGCCAAAATTTCTTCCTGATGGAGTTCGCGCTTTTGACCAGGCGGCAAGCGCCCGAGCTTCAAGGTGCCGATCGACACGCGTGAGAGTTTGTCGACCGGGTGACCGACCGCTTCGCACATGCGGCGGATCTGTCGTTGACGCCCTTCGTGCAAGGTCATCACGAATCTGGTTTTTTTGTCCAGCCGCGCCTCCAGGGTGACCTGAGCAGGCAACGTCATTCCATCTTCGAGCCGGACGCCACTGGCAAGACGGTCGAGAGTCTTCTCCTCCATATGCCCTCGAACCTTCACCCGATAGACCTTTGCCACCCCATATTTGGGATGTGTCAGCATCTGTGCGAGTTCGCCGTCGTTGGTGAGCAAAACCAAACCGCTGGAGTCGTAGTCGAGACGCCCCACCGGAAAGAGATGCTCGCGGCTCTCGCGTACCACCTGACCAATCGACTGACGCCCCTCGGGGTCCGACATGCTCGAGATCACCCCAACCGGCTTGTGGTAGAGGTAGTATCGCAGGCGATTCAAAACTGCCGGGCGTCCGTCCACCGTAAGCTTGTCCGAGATCGGATCCGCTCGGGTGCCGAGGTGCTCAACAACTTTCCCGTTCAGCCGGACACGTCCCTCACGAATCAGGTCCTCGGCCGCTCGGCGCGAGGCCACCCCCGCTCGGCTGAGAATCTTCTGAATCCGCTCCATCCGTTCCATCTGCTTGCCCGCTCTCCGAAGCTTGATCGATTACCGACGGCTCCTCACCTGTGCCGCCAACCCCCGCGGCTGCCGCCATTGCCCTGACCTTGGGCGTTTCTTGCTCGGCATCGTCATCCGGATCATCCGAAGAGTCGCCGGCGATCTCACCTTCACCGGCTGCTGCCTGCTGGCCGCCGGGCCCGCCATCGGTCCCTCCGTCAGGAAGCGACTCTCCTTCTCCGCTCCCCGCGTCCATATTTGTAGCGAGCTCCTCGCCATCGGCCGAAGCCTCCGACTCCTCTTGCACCGCATCCTCCTTGAGGAGATTCGCAAGTGACTCTGCGTCGGGGAGAGGTGGTAATTCGGAAAGATCACGCATCGTGAACAACTCGAGAAATTCGGCGGTGGTGCCGTATTCGACGGGCCGCCCCGGAGTATCACGACGACCGGTCGCGAGAATCAAGTCGCGGTTCTGGAGAGCTGTGAGAATCGCGTCACAATTGACGCCGCGGATAGACTCGATCTCCCCACGCGTTACGGGCTGGCGGTATGCAATGATCGAAATGGTCTCGAGCAGGGCTCGAGAAAGGCGCGGCGGTTTCTCGGCGAAGAAGCGTCTCAACCAGGGCGCGTGTTCGGGTGCCGAGCGAAACTGATACCCGGACGAAACCTCCACGAGTCGAATGCCACGTTCGTTGGCCGCCAGCTCCTCCTGCAGGGCAGCCAGCGCCTTCTTGACCGCACCGCGGCCCTGCCCCTGAAAAAGACGGGACAGGCGCTGCAGGGGAAGCGGCTCGGCCGCCGCAAAAAGAAGGGCTTCCAAAGCAGATCGGAGCTCGGCCTCGGGAATCGCGTCTTCTTCCTCGCTCGCGTCCGTATCGCTTGCCTCCAACTCCGGGGCTTCGTCCGAAGGCTCGCCCGCCGTTTCCTCGTCGACTGGTTCCTCGGCGAGTTCGAGAATACCGTCCTCGGCCGTCCTTGGTTCCTCAGTCGTCGGTTCCTCAGTCGTCGGGACTTCCTCTGTGCCAGCCGTCGTCATGCCTGCATCTCCTCCACATCTTCGATTGCGAGTACATCATCCGGATTCACCTCACGAAGAAGGAGAATGTCGATCTCGGCGTGCGTCTCTGTCTGCGTTGCCGTCACGGCACCCGATTTTACCAATTCGAGAATCGCGAGAAACGTGACAATAATGCGCACGCGCGAGGCCGACTCCGGGAAAAGGTCTTCGAAACGACAGCGCTGCCGCGCGCGCAATTGTTCGACGACACTTTCGATCCCATCACGCAGGGACAACCTTTCGATCGAGACCTGATGGGCGAGATTTTTTGCGCGACGAGCCAACAGTCGCTCGAGAGCTCCGAGGAGATCCTGCACGGCCATGGGGCGCGTTGGCTCAATGAAATTCCCGGGCTGCGTCTCGATCACGGAGCGCTCGAAAATATCTCGTCCGAGCACATGGCGCTCGGCCAGCGCCTGACCGGCTTTCTGAAAGCGCTCATGCTCGAGCAATTGTTCGATCAGCTGGGCCTCGGGATCCAGCGGTTCCTCATCCTCCAGGTCTTCGCGCTCGTCGGCTGGAAGGAGAGCACGCGATTTGAGGTAAATCAGGGTTGCGGCCATGACCAGGAATTCTCCGGCCAAATCCAGGTTCAAGTCCTCGGCTTCCGTCATATAGGCGAGGTATTGGTCCGTGATCTCGGAGACCGAGAGCTGGTAGAGATCCACCTCGTGTTTTTTGATCAAATGAAGGAGCAGATCGAGGGGACCCTCGAACTGCTCGAGCTTGACGCTGTAGGCCTCGGACATGGGTGCAGGTTCTCTAGCACAGCGACCCAAACGCGCGAAGCTCGGGAGGCTAAAAAAGCCTGATTTGCTTCAACTTTCGGGCCTCGGGCGCGTGGAATCGAGCACCGCAGCGCGGATTTCGAGATCTGAGCGCTCAGGGGCCTCCAAGTTTGCCTGCCGGGACGGAAGTCGAGCTGAGCGAAAGAGCAGTTCCGGGACGGATTAGCGGACCAACCCAGTGGCCTGTCGGGCCCTCTCCAGCACAGCTCCTGATTTGGCGCGGGCCTGCCGGGCGCCCGCATCCAGAACATCTCGCACGTACCCGGAATCCTTCTCCAGTGTTTCACGACGGTTCCAGGCATCGCGAAAATAGTCAGCCGAGGCCTCGGCGATTCTGAGTTTCACATGACCGTAAGCAAACCCGCCCTCACGATACGTGGCCGCCAACTCGTTGCGCTGCTCCTCGGAAGCAAACAAACTGTAGAGTTGATAGAGATGGTCTTCGTCAGGCTCCTTGGGCTCCTCCATCGGACGCGAATCCGTGACGATGCGCATGATCTTCTTCTTGATCGCCTTCTCGGAACCGAAGATCTCGATGGTGTTGTCGTAGCTCTTCGACATTTTCTCGCCGTCGCTACCCGGCACCTTCGCCGATGCGTCCAGAAGTTTCGCCTTGGGGAGGACAAAGCACTCGCCAAAATGGTGGTTGAAACTCTTCGCGATATCGCGAGCCACCTCAATATGTTGCACCTGATCCTGTCCCACGGGCACGATATTCGAGTCGTAGCCCAGAATGTCTGCCGCCATGAGCACCGGATAGGTGAAAAGACCGGCATCGGCATTGATCCCCTTCTCTCGCTTCTCCTTGTACGCATGGCACCGCTCGAGAAGTCCCATTGGGGTTCCCGTCATCAGAATCCATGTCAGCTCGGAAATTTCGGGCACATCCGATTGCACAAACAACGAAGCCTGGTCCGGATCCAGACCCAGAGCGAGCAAGTCCAGCGCAGATTCGTAAGTCAGAGTTTCGAGACGCTCCCTGTCGCGAATCGTGGTGAGGGCATGCAGGTTCGCGATAAAATAGTAGGCCTCATCCTCGGTCTGCAGATTGATATACTGCTGGATCGCTCCGAAATAGTTTCCCCAATGAAATCGACCGGTCGGCTGAATTCCCGAAAGTACTCGCATCGCTTCCCTCTCAACTCTCAGTGCAGCAGGGGCCTTGGTCCCGGATCTCGGGCTGGTCGACACCTCGACCTGAGCCATCCTTCGTCATGGATTTCATTCTTTCTTTCCGCGTCCCGCACCAAAATTCTCTCGTTCGCGTGGATGGTGCGCCTCATGCATGCGGCTGAGATGACTCCGGCTCACGTGCGTATAGACCTCGGTGGTTGAGATGTTGGCATGTCCGAGCAAGGTCTGCACGGCGCGCAGGTCCGCACCATGTTCGACCAGATGCGTCGCGAAGGCATGGCGCAAATCATGGGGCGACGGGGCCTCATCGAGGCCGGCACGGGCCGCCAGTCGGCGGATCAACGCGAATACCGCCTGCCGCGTCAGGCCGGATCCCCGTGGAGACAGAAAAACCTCGTCGCGCCGACCCTTCCGCAAGAGTTTCGATCGCTCCCCCTCCAGATACCGCTCCATCGCCTGGCAGGCTGGTTGCCCCAAGGGCACCATGCGCTCTCGGTCCCCCTTCCCCACGACCCGCAAGGCTTTCTGGGGTAAATGCAAACGATCCAGAGTCAGGGAAATTGCCTCGCTGACCCGCAAGCCGCCACCGTAAAGAACTTCCAGTATTGCCAAATCGCGAAACGGAGTCGGCGTGCGCGCGCAGGCCTCCAACATCGCCTCGACATCTTCAGTGGAAAGAATGCGCGGCAACTTTCTCGGCTGGCGAGGCTGACGGATATCCGCAAGAGGGTTCTGGTCCAGCCATTTCTCCTCCAAGGCATGGCGGAAGAGCCCACGCAGCGAAGAGAGCCGCCTTGCCTGAGTTCGGGCGCCTACCCCGCGCGTCGCCTCGGCCTGCTGAAAGCTGATCATCAACTCGCGACTGACTCGCTCCAGGTCCTCGATTGCATACGTCTCGCTCGCGAAGGCAAGGAACCGCGAGAAGTCCGTGGCATAAGCAGAAATCGTGTGAGGGGATGCACCCTTCTCCGCGCGAAGAAAAGCGAGATGCCGTGCTGTCGCGTCCTCCAGAGTCATGACGGAATCAGCTCCCGCTGCCGCCCGAACTACTCTTCAAGGCTTCGCTATCCTGATACTCCGCTTCGAAACTTTCCAGAGACTGCATCAAGGATTCGCGAATTTCTGCCTCGCGCGTCGGTTTGGATCCGTCCAACTCGCGCACGAAGAAGATATCCACCGCCTGTCCCACGTTGGTCGCAATCTTCGCCAGATGAACTTTCAAGCCAAGGTCGTGTATTGCTTCGGCTACCCGATGCAAGAGACCCACCCGATCCGGCGCATATACGTCGAGCAGGAGATTTTCCTCAGAGGAATCGGCGTCCGCGACGATCGTTGTGATCGCCCGGCTGGGTCGCTTGCGCCGCAGCAGGCCCGATTCGCGAACCTTGCGAAGGCGGGCGCCAATATCGGCCTCCCCCGCCAGAACTTCCCGCAGGAAGACAACCAAACGGGACCAGCGTTCGTCGTCCATAGCCAGTTCCGGCCCATCCGCGTGCGAAATGCGAAAAGAATCCAAAGCAAGCCGGCCGCGTGTCGTGGAAATTCGCGCCGTCAGAACGCTCATGCCAAACGCCGCCAGAGCCCCGGTCAGAACAGCAAATAATCCAGCCCGATCCGGAAGAGCTACGGAGAACTCGGTAAAACCCCGCTCGGGAACGTGACGAACCTGCGAGGCAAAACCCTGCGCCTCCGCCGCGACCACCAAGTCGGCGTGATCGGCAAAAGAAGTCTCCGGCGTGGCCACCACGTAAGCGTCATCCATTTGGTCCAGAAACGACGCCAAAGCCTTTTCGGCGGCGGCGCCCCCTTCCCCGTGCGCGTCAGCCAACGCGCGGGTTCGGATGCGCTCCACACGCAGGTTCCGGTCCTCGGGCTCAAAACCGCGCGTGAAGACCTCCGAGGATCGAAGATACGCCTCACTGAGCAGCAGGTCTTTCCACTGATTCCACATCTTGGGATTGGTCGCCCGCATATCCCCGTAGGTGAGCAGAAAGAGTCGACGCAATGTCTCGGGAGACCCGACCATTCGCGCCAATTCAAGGACCGTTTTCTCATCGTTCATATCTCGTTGCTGGGCAAAGAGCGCCAGTACGAGATGATGGCGCACAAGGAATTGGATCTCGGCACATGAGTCGTCATCCAGCCCGAGACGCTTGCCGATTTCACCGGCCATCTTCTCACCGATTTCAGAATGGTCGCCGCGCAATCCCTTTCCGGCATCATGCAACATCATCGCGAGGAAAAGCAGGCCGGGGTCTTCCACCTCGCGCATGACCTCCGTGAGCAATGGTAATTCTTCCGCCAGATCACCTCGACGCAGTCGCTCAAGCTCACGAATGCCCATCAGCGAATGTTCGTCGACGGTATAAATATGGAAATGGTTCCGGCGCACGAGGCAGACAAGATGCTCCCATTCCGGAAGAACTCGCTCCAGCAACCGGAGCCTGTGCAGTTGGTGGACGGTCTCGTAAACACGCCATGGGGAACGAAGAATTGCCAGAAAGTTTTCGGCGGTGCGGGGATCGGCGCGCTCGTCTTCCCCAAAGAGGTGGGCGTTCTCGCGAAGCGCCGACTGCAGACTCGCCGCCAATTTGACGCCATGCCGCTGCGCATCGCGCACGACACGCAACATTTCCAGCGGATCCTCCCGGAAAATAGAAACAGATGACACTTCCAACGCATTGTTCACGATCTGCACACCTGGCCGGATCGTTCGGGCCATGACCTTCCCGATCAAACGATAGGGAGGTGCCGGGTTCATGACGTTCTCGACGATGCGCTCAGCAAATCGCGTGATGACCGAGGCATTACGGTAGTAATCTCCGAGGAAGTTTTCGACAGGCTCGAAAAAACTTGGCGTCACCTCGCCATACCCCAGGTCGGCGGCCACTCGATCCTGAAGCTCGAAGGTCAATTGATCTGCATGAGAGGCAGTCAGGAAATGCAGAGAGTTTCGCGTCCTGAACAAATAATCCCGCGCCGCCAGAATCTCGAGGAGTTCCCCGGCGGTCAGGACGTCCTTGCTGACCAGATCTTCAATTGCCCGAATACCGAAGTGCACCTTCGATAGCCAAAGCGCGGTATGGTAGTCTCGCAGCCCCCCACGCCCCTCCTTGATCTGAGGCTCCAATAGATAAATGGAATCTCCAAACTCCTCGTGGCGCTGGGTACTTTCATCCAGCTTGTCCCGAAAAAATCGCGAGGGGGCCTTGCCTACAATATCACGCTGCAACGCTTGCTCGAATTGCTCCGTGAGACTCTCCGAGCCGCATAGATATCGAGCATCCAATAACGAGGTTTTGATCTTCAGGTCGGTCGCCGCCAACCGCACGCAATCTTTCGAGTTTCGCACCGCATGACCGACCTGCACCCGCGCGTCCCAAAGCGCGTAGAGGATGCTCTCAGTCGTCGCTTCCGCAAATGGAGTGATCTTGTGCGGCAGGAGAATCAGAAGGTCGATATCCGAGTAAGGATTCAGTTCCGCCCGTCCATACCCACCCTGCGCCAGAACGGCCAACTCCTCCCCACCCTGCACATAGCGCTTGCGCCAGGTGCAGGCGGCAGCGTCAAAAAGGAAACAGATCAGCAAGTCGAAGTTTTTCGTGTAATACTCGACGACCGCGCTGCCCCCGGCACCCGCTCGATGCCACTCCTCCGCCTTCTCGCGCAGTTCCTGAATGTAGGCCAGCGCGATCCCCCCCAACTCCCCCGCCGATTCCGGTGGTGGCAGCGAGACCCCCTCAGGTGCCTCGCTCGGAGCCGTTCCGGAAGTCGCCATCAGAGGTTCTCCAGAGACGATACGCCGGCCGAGGAACGGAGGAATCGTTTGATGCCGCGCGCAAGTCCTTCGGCGAGATCATTCTGGTAGCGCCGGGTCGAAAGGCGTTGCCCTTCGACCGGATGTGTCAAAAATCCCACTTCTACGAGAATACACGGCATATAGGCGCCGACCAGCACGTAAAAAGGTCCCTTTTTTACGCCCAGATTCTCTACAGACTTCCAGCGGGAGGATAAATAGCTGGTGGTCTCCTCCTGTACCGCCTCCGCGAGACTCCAGGACTCCTTGGCCTTTCCGGTCTGCAGCATATCGCTGAGAATGAACGCCAGATCGCCTTTCTTCCCCTTGGCTCCTGTCAACGCCAGACCATTCTCCAGAGCGGCAAGGCGGTTGGTGGCCTGATCATCCGTATTGTTCAGAGTGTAGGTCTCGATCCCGCGCGCCAGTCCATCGGCCGTCGCGTTCGCGTGGAGAGAAATAAAGAGATCTGCACTCCGCGCATTTGCTATCCCCGCGCGATCCTCGAGCGAAACCGAGCGATCACTGTCTCGCGTCAGGGTCACATTGATCTGCGGATCGGCGCCCAGTCGTTGCGCCAACAACTCCGCGATCCGCAGAGTCACTTTCTTCTCGGACTCTCCCGAAACACCGACGGCACCAGGGTCCCGACCGCCATGACCCGGATCGAGAACGACACGAAATGGACGTGTCGCTACCACCTCAGCCGACTTCGAGGCTTCCGGTTTCGACGGCGACTTTTGCTCGGCTTTCGATACCCTGGCCCCCGAGGCCTTTGGCGGGGGTTGGCGCAGCGAAAGAATCAAACGTGGGGGGTTTGCGGCTGTCCGCACATCAAAGAGCGCAGGTTGGCGCAGGTCGACGACGATACGCACAGTGGTCTTGTCGAATTGACCGATCCGAATTCTCTCGACGAGTCCGTCCTCGACCTTGATTGGCTGCCGCGCGATCGCCGAACCCAGACGTGCCGGCTTCAAGTCGACATAGGCACGAGGAGGCAGACCCCGAGCCTTGTCCGGCGGCGCGGTATGGGAACTGAAATCGACCGCCCCCTTCACGCTGACCACGATCTGGGCGGATCCGCCACTGACCTCCCAGCCCACACGTTCGACAATTGCCTGATGGCGGATTTTAGCCGCACGAACATCCCCACCGAGCAAGGTCGTCAGGGTTATTCCCACCCAAAACAAGAAAGACCGGCTAGAAATCTTCACGACGAGCCTCCGTCACGAGAGCGTGCAGTCGGTTCAAGGCCTCCAGCGGTGTCATGGCATCCACTTCGATCGAAGCAACCGACTGACGAAGGGTTTCTTCGGGACCGCTGAACAGCTCGATCTGCGCGGTGGGCGCACTCGTGGCCGAAGCGAGGCCTTCGGCTCCACCTGGTCCTTCTCCCGATTCCAATTTCCGCAACAAGTCGCGGGCTCTCGCCACCACGGGGTCAGGCACCCCGGCCAGACGAGCCACCGCGATCCCGTAGCTCCGACTCGCGGGACCATCCACAACCTTGCGGAGAAAAAGCACATCGTCTTTCCATTCACGCACCGTGACCGATGCATTCACGACCCGGGGATGGCTCTGTGCGAGGGCCACCAGTTCATGAAAATGCGTCGCGAAGAGCGTCTTTGCATGCGCCCCCGGTGCCGGCTCGAAATCATGCAGGAATTCAGCCACAGCCCATGCGATAGCGATCCCGTCGTAGGTACTCGTCCCCCGGCCAATCTCATCGAGAATCACCAGCGTTCGCGAAGTGAGATTGGACAGAATTGCGGCGGTTTCCTTCATTTCCACCATGAAGGTCGAGTCCCCTGCGACCAGATCATCGCCCGCGCCGACGCGGGTCCAAATTCGATCGGTCAGAGAGATCCGTGCCGAGGCGGCAGGGACAAAACTGCCGGCATGCGCCATCAGGGTAATCAGGGCGACTTGGCGGAGGTATGTACTCTTACCGGCCATATTGGGGCCCGTAATGATCATCAGCTGTCGATCGGTCTCGTCCAACTGCGTGTCATTCGAGACAAACGACCCGGCCGCCGAGGTGCGCTCCACGACAGGATGCCGCCCCTCCCGAACGTCGAGCGAAGTCCCGCGATGCAGTTCGGGTCGGACATAGTTGCGTTGATGTGCGACATCGGCCAAGCCGAGGAGAACATCCACAACCGCCAGGGCCGCCGCCTGTGCGGTCAGGTGCACCTCCTGACCACGAACCAGCTCGAGGACTTCCTGAAAAATTTCGGCCTCGCGTTCGCGACAGCGTGCGTCCGCCGTGCTCAGTTGCTGCTCGAGATCCTGTAGCTCCGGGGTTGAGAATCTCTCGCTCGAGGCAAGCGATTGCCTGCGAACAAAATGATCAGGAACCAGCGAAAGGTTCGGCTTGGTGACGTCGAAAAAATAACCCAGAACGCGATGGTGACGGATCTTGAGCGAGCTGATCCCGGTCGACGACCGCTCTCGGGATTCAAGCTCCGCCAGCAATTGCTCGGCGTCACGACCCAACCCGCGCAATCGATCGACCTCGGCATCCGCCCCCGGACGAACAACCCCGCCATCGGTCGCGTGCACGGGCAATTCATCTGCGAGCATAGCTGCAAGGTGCGCACCGAGCCCTGCCGGGCTCTGTGCCGAATCGGCGAGAGAGACCAGCAGGGATGTCTTGCCCGATTCGATCAGAAGCTCAGGAACCGACGCCGCCGCGTCCAGAGCCCGCCCCAAACGCGCGGCCTCGCGCGGACCGGCGCGACCAACACCAAAGCGCGCCACCAGGCGTTCGAAATCGCCGATGGCTTTCAGCTGGGTGCCCAGTTCGCGCCGCAGCCCCGGAGACTCGATCAGGCTCTCGATGGCATCCAGACGCTCGCTGATTCGGCCGAGGTCCTGCAGCGGGTAAAGGAGCCAATCGCGCAAATGCCGCGAACCCATCGAGGTGCAGGTCTCATCAAGAACCCACCACAGCGAGCCATGGGCGGTACCCGAACCTCCCTCGACCACCGCCAGATTCCGGCGCGAGCGCTCGTCGAGAAGAAGATGATCGGACATCTCATAACGAATCGGCGCGCGCAGATGCTCGAAGCCGCAACGCAAGGTCTCGGCGATATAGGCCAATGCTCTTCGCAAGGCTTCCCGCTCGGCCGGAGAGAACTCGTCCCTGCGCCCTTCCAGATGCCTGTCGATCTCGTCGTCAACGCGTGGCGCCCATCGCGCATCCGGCGCCCCTCGCGGCGAGACTGCTGGCGTCACGCTGCTGGCGAGTCCTTCCAGATCCGTATCGTCCGGCGGGAAGAGAACTTCGCGAGGAGCGATCCGTCCGAGTTCTTCGCGGGCAGCTTCCAGGCCGGGCGCCAGACAGACCCGCA